>JAUWJJ010000070.1 GCA_030607765.1 Candidatus Aerophobota bacterium | reverse complement strand
TTAACAAAGCGGGTTTCATAAATGAAACCTCTACAAAAAACTACTTTTTCACCACTCTCCTTAGGGAAAATTTAAAGATACATTTACAATTTTATCTAATCCTAAGCGCTGGAGCGTTTCCCGGGAAGGAATGCCTGTATTTATATCCCAGCCACAAACCTGATAAAATTCATCTACTAATAAGTCAAAATCTCTTCCCAGAATTTCTCCCTTAGAGGGTCCATCGGGAAGTGGTTCTTGCAGGAGCCTGGGAGGTAAAACATCGTCTTCTCGTCGCAGGCCCTCCCGTACATTATACATTCTTTCCAAATTACTTATTCTCTCACCTGTTACAGCAAGCTCTTTATCATCAATATCCCAACCTGTTGCTGTCCTAATCAGTTGAGTGGCAACATCCAATTCATAAGCAGAGGCTAAGAAGGCACAGTAAATAGTATAATCCATTACTGTACTTAAATCACGAGCCTGGCGAACTAAGGAACCTTTCCCTTTTATTGCCATCCGATCATACTTACCACTGATTAGCTCAGCAGAAATTACATATCCTCCAGCGTGATGACAACCTCCCCGAGGACCACAGGCTAATACCAAAGCTTGAGCCTTAATTCCCCGGGGGTCATATCCCCCCAGTTCCATCCCCTTGGAATGCATAGCAAATTCTTCAGTTCCCTGTCCAATACGATTTGCTGCTTCCCTAACTCCATCGGATAGAATACTACCTATTCCTTCTTTTCTCACCATTTTTTGTAAAATTTGAGGGATTACCTCAGCATTACCAAAACGAAGTTCCAGATTATCGGTATCCTTAAAGTTAATAATTCCTTCTTCAAAACACTCCATGGCAAAAGCAATAGTTACTCCAGCGGCTATAGTATCTATACCTAACTGGTCACAAAGCATATCGGCATAAATAATAGACTCCATACTCCCATTTTCACAGGCACCTCCAAAAGCATAAATGGTCTCGTATTCAGGTCCTTCGGTCCTTGCGCCAGCAAATAATCCTGAAGAAACAGTAGTAATTTTGGAACAGGCAACCGGACAGGTAGGGCAGGCTTTATCCCCAATCACAAATTTTTTCCTCATTGTCTGGGGTCTGAGAGCATCAATCTCCTTAAAGGTACCTTTTTGCCAATTACGTATAGGTAAAACTCCGTAAGTACTGGTAAGATTTACAGAACTAGCTGTTCCATAAGGAGAAAGAGTATCCATTAAAAAATGATTACTTTTTATAAGCTGGCCTGCCTTTTTCACTATTTTTTTAAATTCGCCCTTATTATACACCGGGACTTGATTTTTCCCCCTTACTACCACTGCTTTAAGATTTTTGGAACCCATTACTGCTCCCGCTCCACCTCTTCCTGCTGCTCTTTTTTCACTTATTATACAGGCTATTTTAAGCTTTCTTTCACCTGCCGGTCCAATACAGGCTACAGAAACTCTATTTTGCTCCGATAGTTTTTGCTTTAGCTTTTTCTCAGTCTCATCGGTATTCATGCCCCATAAAAAATCAGCATCTTTTATAGCTACTTTCTTATCATCTATAAACAAATAAACAGGAGATGAGGCTTTCCCTTCTATTATTAAAGCTTCATATCCGGATTTTCTCATTATCTGGCCAAATTTTCCCGAACAAAGAGAAAAAAGATAAATTCCTGTCTGAGGAGATTTAGTGCTAACACAAAACCTTCCACTACAGGGAGCAACTGTTCCTACCAATGGGCCAGTGGTAAAAATTAATTTATTCTCAGGGCCTAAAGGACCAACCTCTTGACCAACTTCCTGATATAAAAGAACAGCTCCCAGACCTCTACCGCCAATAAAAGACCGCAGGATACCTGGATCTATTCTTTCTTCTTTTGAGGACTTATCAGTTAAATTGACCCTTAAAAACCTTCCTATGTAGCTATCTGATTTATTAGGCATTTTTTTTTCTTTGCCAATCTTTGGCATTATGAGTAGGAGGATATTCTGGATAAGAAAAAACATAAACCATTACTACATCCTCATCTCCTGTATTTTTCACCCCGTGGGGAACCCCTGGAGGAATATAAATAGCCGAAGGAGCCGCATAAGGAACTTCTTCTTTCTCTACAGTAATACTTCCCTTTCCTTCAATTACAAAACAAAGTTCTTCTTCTTCATGAACCTTTTGAGGAGTATCAGTGCCCGGAGTAAAAGTTGATACCCCCAGCATTGCCTTTTTTAATCCCACAGTATTTTTAGTCAATAAATGACAACTCCAGCTATTGTTCCCTAAATTAATCTTCTCTCCCTCTTTTAAAGAAACTACCTTTACTTGCATTCCTTTCTCCTAAATAATCAGTTTACCTTTTTCAATAATTTTCCTTCCATCTACCCGGACTGTAATATCTCTTACTGAACCATCCAAATGAAGTTTACTTACATTTTGTCCCCCTGGATAGCAATGAGAGTTATCCCCTAAAGCAAAATGGGCTGTCCCTAACATTCCCTTTTCCGAAGGAGAGCCATAGACCTCTTTTTCGCTGGTACCCAGAGCAAATTCTCCAATAATGTTTGCATTCTCATCGGATCCCTTAATCACTTCCCTTAGCCTTTTAGCCTCCTCTCCTCCCTCAATCTCCACTGCTCGTCCTTCTTTAATAGTAAGTTCAATCGTATTTTTTAAAGAACCAGGAACTCCTACTCCTAACATAATTCCATCAAAGATGATCTTCCCCTCAGTTTTATTCTCCACAGGAGCATAGGCCACTTCTCCCCATAGAGGAATTGGGCCCATCATCTCTCCTTTTCCTTTTATGGGAACTACTTTTAAAGGAGGCCTTCCCTCTAAAGAAAGTATTACATCTGTACCAGAAGGTGAGGTTAATCTTGCCTGCTTTACCCCTTGCACTGCCTGGATAATCTTCTCAGTCCTTTTGACAGTACTAAAAATATCTTCGGAAGTTAAATCCCACTCCCCCATTCCCTCTTCCACAGAAGCAATTTTAGCTCCTCTATCGCAACTCTGGCGAACAGGGCCTACATGAGCAAAACGATTTGCCCATTCCATTACAGCAGTAATTAAAATTACATCAGAGTTAATCATAGCGGCAGCTAAATTAGATGGAGGCTCCATAGGCTCTTTCATAGAAACTGATGCTGCAATTACCTGAGGAGTAACATCAGCGATAACTGGTCTGGCCCCTACTGCCCAACAGGCACCACTTAAAGCTTGAGCTTCGGAAAGGTGACCGGAATCGGTAATAATTAGAACAGTATTCCCCGACTCTACTTTCATACATTCTTCTACAATTAACCTTGCTCCTTTAATTAAAGTAGTAAAGGACTTCATATTTACACCCTCCTTTCCTATCAATAGTAACCAAGTTCTTTTAATAGTCTAATATACTTTTTAACTCTTTGTTGATTTAACTTGTTTGAGTCAATTTCTTTATAATTATAGAAACCTTCTCCAGTTTTCATTCCTAATTTTTCTTGCTTTACTTTCTCTGCCACTAATTTTTGTGGTTTCTTAGAGGAGTCTAATTCTTTGTATAAATATTGAGAAACATTATGAAAAATATCCATCCCTGCCATATCGATAGTTTCCAGGGGCCCAATTATCGGAAACTTAAAACCAAAACCGGCTTTCACCATAGTATCAATATCCTGTGCACTGGCTACTTTTTCCTCTAATAAATGGACTGCCTCACGCATTAAAGCATATTGCATTCTATTTCCTAAAAATCCCGGGATATCTTTTTTTACCAAAATAGGCTTTTTCTTTAATCCAATGACTAACTCACGGACCGCCTCAACTATTTCTTCTTTTGTTTTTTCTCCTTTGATTATCTCAATCACCGGGATAATATAAGGGGGATTCCACCAATGCATTCCTACCACTCGATCCGGGTTTTTTGTTGCTGAAGCAATCAGGCTAATACTAATTCCGGAAGTATTAGTAGCTAAGATTACCTCAGGAGAAAACATTTTATCTAACTTTTGAAAAAGAGCCTGCTTAAGTTTTATTTGCTCCGAAATAGCTTCCACAACTATATCTACACCATTGATTTCATCCATCCGGCTGGAAAAAGTTAAGTTTTGTGCCACTTCTTTAAGATTCTCCTTAGACAATATCCCCTCTTGATGGAAAAGATATAAGTTGTTTTCTATCCTCTTTTTAGCTTTTTTTAAAATATCCTCATTTAAATCATTCACAATTACGGAAAATCCCTGTTGAGCAAACACTTGAGCAATCCCGCTTCCCATCACACCAGCTCCCACTACAGCAACTTTACTAATACTATATTGCTTCATTTATTTTTTCCTCCCCTCATAATCCATATTTTTCCCATTTTTCTTCTACTTTCTTCAAATACTTAGAAGGAGGTAGAGCTATCTCTGGATACTTCCACCTCTTAGTAGCATTAATTAAAACCTTGGAAGAAAGGGGTCTGTCCCACAAAGGAGTATCGGGTGGGGCTGCGGAAGGGTCTAAAAGTAAAGAAGAAGTGTAAGGGAAAATGTGAACATCCCTGCGAGGTTCAACTCTCCAGCTAAGAGCCCACTCTCGCATAAAAGGGTCTCTAATATCGATATCTTCATCAGTAACTACAATCCATTTGGCAAAGGCAGGATGATGAGTCCAGGCAGCAGAAAGAACTTGTTGAGCCTGTCCTGGGTAACTCATCTTCAATCTTATCCAGAGAATAGCGTAACTTCCTCCTGCCTCGGGCAAATGAACATCAATAATACCAGGGATTTTTAACTGGTGCGCTAAATGTTTGTAAATATTGGCTTCTTCTGAAATTTGACGCAAGAGACTGCTCTCACTGGGAGGCATCTGACTATGCAAGGCCTGATAGATAGGGTCTTTGCGATGGGTGATGCATTTTATATGAAATAAAGGAAGCCGATAAGGGCCACCCATATAACCGGTATACTCTCCAAAGGGACCCTCTATTTCTTTTTCTCCCGGTAAGATCTCACCTTCTAAAATTATTTCTGCTGTTGCCGGAACTTCCAAGTCTATAGTTTTACACTTTACTAAAGGTATTGCTTTTCCTCTCAATCCCCCAGCTACAGCTAACTCATCCACTCCCAGGGGAACTTTGGCAGCAGCAGTCATAAGAATACAAGGGTCTACACCTATAGCTACGGCTACAGGCATAGGCTTTTGCTTGGCTTCATACTTGGCAAAATGAATGGCGGCATGCTGGCTGGGCAGGTCCCAGAGCACCCCTGTCTTATTGGCACTTTTAACTTGCATTCTGTAAATTCCAACGTTTCTTGTTCCATTCTCTAAATCTTTGGTAATCATACAAGGAGCAGTGATATAAGGACCAGGGTCTTTTTCCGGAGTCCAGGTGGGGATAGGAAACCAGTTTAGATTTACTTGCTTGCCTTCCCTTACCACCTCCTGGCAAACACCGTTAGCGAGTATCTCTGGCTCCCTAAGATAAGTTAAAGCTTGATTCCATCTGGATATAATTTGATTCACTTTATGACCCATCTCAAGGGCAATAGCATAAACTTCTCTTGATGCAGCAATAGTGCCTACTACCACAGGGGAGGAATATCCCTTTACTTTTTTAAATCCCAGAGCAAATCTTTTTTTTGGTTTCTGTTGAAAAACTTTGCGAGCAATACAGGTAATTTCCCAATCTTTATCTACCTCTTCCTCAACCCATTTCATCAAACCTTTGTTGGTAAGAACATTTAAATAATCACGCAAATCCTGATAGGCCATTTTTATCTCCCTAAAAGCGGGGCAGCTTTATTTTTTCTCCCGTTTCTTCATTAACCATAGTAATTGCATCTCTTGGGCACATCCAGTAACAGACCCCACAACCATAGCACTCATCTTTCTTAACAACCTTAGCTTTATCATCAAATAAACTTATCACCGTACAATGACCGATACGAGTGCAAATAGCACACCCATTACACTTTTCTAAATCTATTTCTGGAACAACGTTTAAATACTCAACCTTATTTGGGGGAACAATGTGCTTTAAAGCTATTCCCCGAAAATCATTCAGAGTGGAATAACCCATCTCATCCATGTATTGAACGAGTTTTTTTTCAAATTTGGGGAGAACTTCAAATCCACGTAGATAAAAAACTGTACAAAATGTAGGCACTGTTGCCCCATACATAATTACCTCTACCATGTGACGCCAGCTAACAAGACCACCACCCCCGGCAATTGGTAGCTCTGGAAGACACATTCTAATTTGAGCTATATGCCTGTAAGCTAATGGTCTAATCCAGGGACCACATAAGCCGGCAAAAGATTGATTCTTAGTATTAGGATAAATTGGCCTTCCTCTATTGTAAATGTCTACACCTGGTAAAGATTGTGGGCAATTAATTGCTGATATTGCCGCTGCCCCTCCCTTTGCACATTCTTGAGCTACGAT
>JAUWJJ010000183.1 GCA_030607765.1 Candidatus Aerophobota bacterium | reverse complement strand
ATCATATCATTTTTTGGATTTCTTGCTTTAACACGAAAGCTGGTGGGAGCCTTGCGCAGACACTCTTCAACTAACCCTTCTGGAAATCTCACTCGATTATTGCTATAGTCTACCTGACATCCATTTTTCTCAAACAACTTTAAGGCTTTTTTGCTTTCAAATCTTACCCCTGTTTCTCGGAGAACACTTAATGTCCCTGTATGAATTGATTCAACTTGTTCCTCGGTTAATATTTCCAAAGATTTAAATTTGCGAGTGAATCCTTTTAACATTTAACCCTCTCTTACTTTTCAATCAATCTTCTGACTAACTTAACTGCCCCTGGTGCTGTTAAATCATACCCATCTACTCCAATATCCTCAGCAAATTCTTCTGTTATTGCCCTTCCATTTACCATTCTTTATTTTATCTTTTAAATCTTCCCTTTTTAAATATTCAATTACTTTCCTTTGTTCTGGAGCAGTCATGGTCATTAATGCAGACATAGCTAAGACATCTGCATTATATTTTTTAATAATTTCTTCTCTTTCTTTAAGCTCATCTTAACCTCTTGATTTAAAAAACCTCTACCCTCTTCTTTGTCAGAAGAGGGTAGAGACTATAACTTAATCGTAATATACTGCTTTTCTCATCAGAACTTCTACTTTCCTTGCTGAATCATCCAAAGCTTCCTTAGAAGTTTTTTCTCCCAGAATAGCTGCCTGAAGTTCTGGGTAAAGAATGTTGGAAAGAGCTGGGTATTCAGGAATTTTAGGTTGTGTAAACGCTTTCCTTTTAGTTAAGCTGTCTCTGTAAACTTCATAGAAGTGGCGTTTACGCGGCTCAGTGGTAGATTTTACAATGTAATCCCACACTGACTTTCGAACTGCCCCAAACCCTAACTCAGCCTCATAGATACCTGATTTCTTTGAAGTGAGATATTTAACTAAAGATACAGCTGCCTCCTTGTTTTTGCTGGTATTTAAAACAGAGAAGCTATGGCAACCAGCCCAGCATATCCTTATTCAAGCATCTCCCTTTGGTAATGGAGCATAATCAAAAACATCAGCTACTTTGGAAGCCTCAGGATCCCTGTACCAGGGATACCACCCACCCCAGTCCAGATGAAAAGCAATTTTACCTGTGGCAAAGTTTTTAGCTACATCATCCCAGAGATAATTCACCACTCCAGGGGGTACCAAACCATTCTGGTATAACTTTCTAAAATAATTTAAGGTTTTTACTCCAATAGGTGAATTGAAAACTGGTTCCCAGGTAACATCAAAAACTAACCCACCATTGGAGTACAACATCTCAATAAATTGGTTAGTAAAGGCCTCTTCTTTTCCTGCAAACTGATATCCGTAAATCTTGGGTGGATCGTTGAAAAACTCAGCCATATCGTAAGCTTCATCCCAAGTATCGGGGGGCCTTAGTTCATATCCATATTTAGCCTTAAAGTCAGCTTTATTCTTTGGATCATCAAAAAGATCAGCCCTATAGTAAATGTTGTTTAGATCAAGATGTCTGGGCATTTGAACTAATCTTCCTCCAATTCTATTCATGTCAAGAATGCTAGGGGGAAAATCTGCTAATTCCTCTGAAGTATAGTAAGGCGCTAAGTCAAGAAGAACCCCGAACCTGTTGTAGGAAGCAGCAAAACCGGTATGGTTGGTCATCACATCATAATCAGCCGCTCCAGCAGCAAAATCAATCTTGAATTTTTTATCCAGTTCGAAATGATGCATCCTGGCTACTATTATTACCTTAGCACCTGTTTCCTCTTCCCATTCGGGAATAAACTCCCCATAGAGTTTCTCATAGTTCCCTCCGCCTATCATAGCTGCCTTAATGGTAACCCCTTCAAAAGGTTTCTTAGCCCAGGCTACCACTCCCAGAGTAAGAGAGAAAAAGACAGCAACCATCATAAATACCCCAATTTTCTTAAACTTTGACATTTCTTCCTCCTTTATTTTTTTTTAAAAATATATATTCTTTGCTCACATCACCTCCTTTAAAAAATTTTCCCAATCAGGCAAGGGATTCTCCTTATTTTTGATCCTTCATTTTCAATATCAACACCCCTTAAAATGTTAGGCATATGGATAATTGGGTGATTTTATATCTTTTTTATAAGTTTCCCATTCTATATCTGTTATTAATTCCTTTTTCCTGTAGTATTCCCTTGCCTCTTTTAATATTTTCTCTATATCTTCCTCCTGACTGAAAGTTAAAGGAGGATCTACCTTATGGGTAGCTAATATTTCATCCATTCTTTCCTTTGCATAATCAATGCAACTTTTCTTACCTGTCTTTAACCATTCAGGATAAGTCAATCTGTCAGCGGATTTTGGTATAAATTGCTCTTTTTTCCACCACTTCCTGGTATGAGCCTTACTTAAGTAGTGACCTGGAATTGGTCCAACCTCATTTATTAAATCCAGGGCCATAGTTTCATCATTTACTTCAATCCCTTTTAAAAAGCGACCTATCATCCCGGCTAAATCATCATCTATTATTGCCTGAACAGGATGAAATGCAAGCTCTCCATACATAGAACCCTGAATCCAGATGGTATTTGTTCCAGATAAAGCACCAATTAATGCTATAGTCGTCTTTTCATAAGCAGCTTGATAGTCTATCTTTTTTGAACTGGAATAATTACCGCTATCGGTAGGAATTCCGTATTTTCGCCAGATTTGATTAAAGGCTACCTGGTGTAATGAAATTCCTATAGCACCAAATGCAGGAGAACCTGATTTCATATCCTGTGGAAATGAAAAATCCTGAGCTATTACTCGAGTTCCCGGTTTTATTAACTGTGCTAAAACTATTCCAGCTATTATTTCAGCATTACCGCTTATCAGGGATCCAGCAATAGTGGCTGGTGAAGTTCCCCCGTATACACTACCAGATGTTACCAGAAGAATAAATCCAGCAGAAATAACTCTAAAAGCATTTTTAACTGCATCATTGTAAAATGTCAAAGGCGGCGAGGCGGCCATTGAAGACCTCAACTCGGCCCCAACTGCTTTAGCCATTTTTATATTAAACACCTCGCAGTCCATTGAATAATTAGCACAGGTAAACTTACTTGAATTTCTTAATCTGGCAGCCAGACCCTCCGTCATAGCCATAACAGAAGGAACATTTTTAAATCCAAACCATGGCGTATACCAGGGAACAACATGAACATTTTCCAGTGCATCAAGAACGGTTATAGCATTGTAATACTCCTTTCTGGTTGGCGTTTTAGGCTCCCAGGTATCTAAATCAACACTCCGCGTTCCAGACAAAGCTTGAAAATAAATAGTATTCCCACCCCATATCATATCATTTTTTGGATTTCTTGCTTTAACACGAAAGCTGGTGGGAGCCTTGCGCAGACACTCTTCAACTAACCCTTCTGGAAATCTCACTCGATTATTGCTATAGTCTACCTGACATCCATTTT
>JAUWJJ010000192.1 GCA_030607765.1 Candidatus Aerophobota bacterium | reverse complement strand
CCTCAAAATCCTCACCGGCAATTATCACAATTCTTTTCCCTTTGAGGATATCTTTTCTCTCTGGAACAAAGGTAGGGTCAAAAGCTGTACAAAGCTCACGAACAAACGCAGGTGTATCAACAGTATCACGGGCTGTAACTACTTTACCATCTCTTACTACCGAAAGGTCCATGAATGTACCTATTTTTTCCAGCATAAATGAGACAACCTTATTTCCTGTAACCCTCTTTCCCTGAAGGATACCAGAGGTAATTAATGGAATATCGCCCCCTCCAATTCCTCCTACAACAGCCCCTTTGCTATGGGCTGATTTAATAAAATCTATTACTTTATCTTCCGTAGTCATGATATCTGCAGAGTGTCCGCCCATAATAATTAAAGCATCGTAGTCTTTAGGATCAGCCTTAGTTAACGATCTCCAAGTATAGCGAGCTTTTGGTGTTATTGTTGGTATGGGATCCAGACTTAAACCCCACTGTCCTATCACTCCTTTTGTTTTAACATTTGGTCTTGAAAACTTCCATTTTACCCAATCCACAAGGAGGAAATCTACATTTCCACCAAATTCACTGAGATACTCGGTCAGGTAATAAGCCTGGAAATCACTGAATTCACTGGCAGCAAGAATGCCAATTGTTTTTCCAGCAAGCGGTCCCATTGGTTTTCTTTTCCCCGCGAAGATACCTTCCCATATCTTTATTTTCCCCTCTTTTTCCAGAGTGATTGTAATTCCTGTTTGTCGAGTAACTTTCAGAAAAGGTAAAGCCTGTGCAGAGAGAGCAACAAAGGGTGATAATAAACTTGTTAGCGACGACATTGCCCTCTCCTTTACAATTCTTTTCCTCATTTTTTAACCCCTCTCGTATAATTGTTAGGTAAATATATTTAGTTGCTTTTGAAAGTTTGGCTTTGAAACCAAAGCTTCCAATACAGTTCATTCTTTCCTGAAGGCCCCAAAAAGAGAATTTTAATCTTTCAACGCCTCATCTTTTTCGAAAACTTTTTCTTGTTTCCCCAGCTAATGACCTGCATGCTTGCTCACCTCTCCGGCCTTATTTTTAGCTCTTCCCTTTTCAAAAGCAAAAAATCAAATCATACTAAAACTAATCAAATTAACTTATTTTTCTACTACCTTATTCCATTCCCAGCCTTTTAGATATCTTCTTACTCATTTCGATAAGAGCTTCTTTTATATTATCTTGTTTCTCTACATCTATCCTGAAAGCGGGGCCAGAGATGCTCACCGCAGCTATTACCTTCCCCTGATAATTTCTTATAGGAGTAGCGATACAGCGAACATCCTTTTCATGTTCCCCTCTATCTAAGGCAAAACCCTGCTCTTTCACCTGGCAAAGCTCCTTTTCCAATTTCTTCCCATCAATTATGGTATTTTCAGTGAGGCGAGATACTCCCCTACCCTTAATTTCGTTTGTTGGGCTCATTAAGTTTATTGGGTTTGTTAAATACAGGCTCTTTGGGCCTTGCGGCTACCACAGATTAGTTCAATTATGAGGAATTAGCTTTGCTCACAGATTTTTTTAAACTGGCGAGTGGCTTCTTCCAAATCTCTTTTTCCGCTAAATATGCTGGATGTTCCGGCTACAAAAATGTTTGCTCCAGCTTTTTTGGTTTGAGGAATGGTGACCTCATCTATATTTCCATCAACCTGAATATCAATTTCCAATCCCTTCTCATCAATCATCTCTTTAAGATGTCTTATCTTGGGTATCATCTCAGAAATAAAATTTTGACCAGCAAAACCAGACTCAACTGTCATCAAAACCACCATATCCACCTGGGGAAGAATATACTCAATATGGTTAAGAGGGGTAGCAGGACAAAGGGCAAGGGAAGCTTTTTTTCCTTTTTCCTTAATCACCTGGATCATCCGATATAAATGGTGGGTAGATTCGGCATGAAAGGTGATTATATCAGCTCCTATTTTAGCAAAAATAGGAATTAATTTTTCTGGGTTATTCACCTGAAGGTGGACATCAAAGGGAAGAGAAGTTTTATCCCTTAAAGATTTTAAGATGGGCAGACCCAAGGTTAAATTAAGGACAAAATGACCATCCATAATATCAAAATGCAACCAGTCTATTCCCCCTTTTTCCAATTTTTTAACATCTTGGGCTAAATTTTTTAAATCTGCACACATTAAAGAAGCTGCTGTTTTTACCTTCACTTTACCACCTTAATTTCTCTCAGAGAATATATCACTACATCGGGATACTCAGATGAAATTTCTCGTAGGTAACCCCATTAAGAATCCTTACCCAAAATAAACAAGAGGGAGTTTGAGAGAACTTTCCTCTCAGTAATCAACGGGAGATTTGAGGAATGTCCCCTTAGCGACATTGTTAAATTGATTTTAAAATTTCCGTAATCACCGGACCTGCATAGGAAGGAGGATCCTTAACTATATCTTTTAAACGCTTTATCGTCCCGCAAAGATTGTCCAATGAGTTCACATCTGGTTTCCCTTTGCCTATTAGCTTCTCTCCTTTTTTGGTAAGCTTTAAGATTTTCTTCTTTGTTTTCTCCAGAAGCTTTTCTGAGACTCCCCTTCTACCTGCAGCTTGAAAGAGCTTCTCGTAAAGGGAAAGAATATCTCCTTCCTCGAAAAACTCTATCTCTTCCCCACCTGACTTTACTTTTTTCAATTTTGTCTCCTTAAAATTATTTTAAATATGCCTCACTTCGCAAGATAAAAGGCCCAAAAGTAAAAACAATAAATGGAAATCCTTTCTCTATTGAAATTATGTAATAGTTTAGTTTTCCTTAAAGGTAACCGCACTCTTTAGGGTGCGTATAAACGCAGGCTCTCAAGCCTCGCGACTACCACTCTATTCTTCGCCAAAAAGATATCCTTAAGGACATCCAAAGCCCCACACATCTTACTTTTTAGGAAAACTTACCTGTTATGAAATTATAAGAAAAATAAATCTCTTTGTCAATAATTGGCACTTGCCCAAATTATTGACAAAGAAAAAGGATAGATTAAAATTTATCAATAAGGAAAACCAAATGTCTGATTTTGTTCACTTGCATACTCATTCTGATTATAGTCTCTTAGATGGAGCCTGCAGTATCTCCCAATTGGTTAATCAAGCCTACAAATTTAATATGCCTGCCTTAGCCTTAACCGATCATGGCAATCTTTTTGGAGCAGTGGATTTTTATCAAAAAGCAAGCAAAAGAG
Organism: Candidatus Aerophobota bacterium; assembly: GCA_030607765.1. Next base: position 30 of record JAUWJJ010000192.1, on the reverse strand, counting down.
GGATAAAACCTATTATTGGTTGTGATGTAT
>JAUWJJ010000129.1 GCA_030607765.1 Candidatus Aerophobota bacterium | reverse complement strand
GGAGAGGCAGGAATAGAGGAGATGATGAAAATCAACGCTATCCATAAACCAGAGATTACCCCGCTCTTGCCCCTAACTTTCCCAATACGCAATATCCTCTCCCATACAAATTCATTGCTAATAGGCTCCTAAAGACTAAATACCTCCCTGATTGAACTGAATTTAAACTCCTCTAAGAGTCTTCTTATCTTCTCTTGAAATCTTGACCGATTTATTCTCTGGGTAAATAGAGTAAATTTCGTTCGCCAACCCCTTAAGGAATGTCTCATCTCAATATCTTCAGGATCTATCTCATAGGGATGCATATAGATTACGGCAGGATGTCTTTCTTTGTTGAGCTTTTTAATTCCCCATCTTATGAGCCAATAGGGGAAAACCCTTAGATAACCCCCTCCTCCAATGGGAAGGTTCTGGCCTATAAAAGGAATAGTAGAAGGTGGAATCTCCCAGAGCCGATTATTTCCTTGATTCTTTACTACCGAGGTAAAACGAGGAAAATCAGGAATACCATAGAGCTTTCTTCGAATAGGAAAAATACTGGAATCATATTTGATATTATGTTTGAGAAGGATATCCAACGCCCAAAGAGACCTTTTTGTAATGGAGAAATAACCTCCCCTATATCCGATGACCTTCTCCTTGATAATATCTTCTATCAAATCAATGGATTTCACCAGATCTTCCTCAAATTCCTCAGGTCTCATTTGATAGACAAGCCTGTGAGAGTAACCGTGAGTAGCAACCTCATGTCCATGGTCATACACTTCCCTTACCAATTCCGGGAATGCTTCCGCAACTGTTCCCAAAACAAAGAAGGTAGCCTTACAACCATACTCTTGTAAGATTTTCAATACTTTTCCTGTATTGCTTATCACACTTTCAGCAGGACGCTTGCCATATGCCGAGGGTGGTGCATTGAAAAGAGCTAAGCTGGATGTGTACCAATCTTCCACATCTATAGTTAAAGTATTAATCATATTACCTAACTTTGATATTCATTTTTCCTCTGCGTTCTCTCTCCCTTTGCATGAGGTCATTCTCAATTGTATTTTGTAGTTTTGAACCCACCGGCTTTTTATCTTTGAAGGCATTTTATAATATTACTTATAATGTTGTCTAAGTCTTTCTTGGTAACATAATAATGTGTAGGTAGAGTCAGCATTGCTTTTGAAACATATTCTGCATTTGGGTATTGACCTTGAGGAACAATCTCCTTGAGATATTTATAACGATTCAAAGATTTGGTATGCAACTTTGAAACACCCAAACCTTGCTTTCTTAAGGCTTTATAAACTTTTTCGCAAACTTCAACATCATCAAATAAAATAGGGAACCAAGGGTAAGCGGGTTTACTTTTCCCCATAAGTTTAATGGTTTTAATCCCATTAATTCCCTGTAGCCGAGAGGATAAATATTCACCCTTTTCTTTTCTTTTTTCAATTACTTTTGTCGCCTTCTCTAACGATAAAGAGGCGAGAATTTGTCGAAAAGATGATAAAATTTGGACATTAAAATCCATTCTATAAAATTCGTTTCCCCAACCCAAAGGAAATTTTCTTGTTATCCAAAACAAATTTGGATGGAAAGTTATCATCATCGTGAGTAATTTGGCAATAGTTAGTATTTCTTTAATAAACCTTGGTTTTTTGAGATAACTTACTTTAGAAGTCATTATTTTTGCATAATTATCTAAATTAATGGTAATAACACCTCCTTCATAAGTGGAAAAACCCTTTCCTCTGCCAAGACTAAAAAATGCAAAATCTCCAAAAGTGCCTACTTTTTTTCCTGCATATTCTGCTCCCAAGGCTTGGGCGCAATCCTCAATTACTATTACTTTATATTTTTTAGCAATTTTAAGAATATTTTCCATAGAGCAAGGAAAACCACACATGTGAACTGCAACAATAGCCAGAGTATTTTGATCTATCTTCCTTTCTAATTGATTGCAGTCTATATTTAATGTCTCCAGTGATATATCACAAAGTTCAGGAGTTAAGTCTGCGCGTGCAATTGCAAGAGGAACAGTAGGGCAAGTATAAGCAGGAATAATTACCTTCCTCTTATTTGAAGTCTGTTTCAAAATCTCCATAATGAGATACAAAGATGCTCTGCCAGATGAAATGGCAAAAACATGTTTAACTTTTAACCACTTTGCAAATACACCTTCTAAACTCATTTTAAAATCACGAGATAAAAGGATAGATTTAAAGGTAATAATTAAGTCCTTTGTGGTTAAAGGCATTGCAACACGAGGCAATTCTCTAAACATAAACTAACCTTGGACTATAACGAATATACTTTACAACATGTGACCCTTTATAAAAAGCAGCATCTTTTTCCATAAATCTACAGCAATTTGATATTTTGGACCCTTGATTATACTGCAACTTCTTTCCTTTTACTAAGAAATATCGACAATAAGGTTACTAATTTAAGATTCCCATTGTTTTTTAGAGTTATACGGTTCATAATTCTTTATACCAAAGCTTTTAAATCAAAGACCTAATTTTTTATGTAAGAATGGACCGAATAACTTGGCCAAGGGATCAGGTACATACTTTCTCCAAAGAGAGCTAAAAAATTTTATTTTACGGGAAGAAGAATTTAAAGGTAGAGCCACCTTTTTCTTGCTCTCTCTAAAGATGTAATAATAGAAGAAATCTCTCAATTCTACACCCCATTTTTCTTTAAATTGGCTTTGGCTTTGATATCTTACTGTACCGAAATCAAAGTACCGATATCCGTTATCACAAGCCCATCTAATGAATTCCCAATGAACAAGGTCATTTGGCCTTTTTCTCCAAGAGTTAGGGTCAGATACTGAAAAAGTAATATGAATCCGTTGATTACCCATAAAACCAAGTAAAGCTGATACGACATTACTACCATCTCTAGCCAGAAAAAGTTTCATTTTATTGGATAAGTACTTAAGATGATTCAAAAAAAACTTGCGTGAAAATGGAGGACTACCCAATCTTTTCATAGATTTTAGATAAAGAGGGTAGAAATAGCTACAGATTGAATTTTCGGTTGTTTCTTCAAAACAATGAAGGCCCATTCTTTTTGCTTTTCGCACTGCTTTTCTAGCTTGCCTACTTATTAAATTGTGCCAAACATGTTCAGAAGAACTTAAAGGAAGTATAGCATATTTGTAAAGAGGAATCCTCAAAGCTATAGTTGTCAGTGATTCTTTATCTATTCCGAAGCCGCCATGAATTTGAAGAAGAGACACTCCATAAAGATTAAGTAATTGCAAAATCTTTTTTTTAAACTCTGCTATTTCATCTTGAGATAGAGTATTAGCTAAAAGACCACCATATTCAATAAAAGGTTGCGAAACAAGTATTTTTCTATTAAAGATTCTCTTTATTAAAAAAGAAGGGAAAACACCTACCAGATTGCCATTCCGTTTTAGGCAAAGATAAATTGGTTCATACCCAAAAGTGTCCACAATTATATTTCGATAACCTATAAAATGGCAAACTCTCCCTTCTGGATGGTTTGTGACGAAAGTATCCCACTCTTCTCGGTCACCATTCCGATATGATGAAATTTCAATCATAGGTTCTCTCTCCAGTGTCGCTACATTTCTCGATCAAGGCTTATAAGCCAATGCCGTACATCCGGGTGCCAAACAAGCTTTTTGCCCTGATAAGTAATAAATTGTATCACATACGAAGATAGCCAGAACTCGACAACATCATTTTGTCCAGGAAGGGTCAATTTTCGATGCTCATCTATAACTGACCAGCTCAGGGTTCATTTCCCGAAGACCTCCTAAATTGGACCAAAGGCGAACTCACTGAGTAGCTGCCTCAGCTTCTTTTCTATCGTTCCTCGCCTCAGATCATGGGTCAGTAGGATGTCAATAGGCCCAAGTTGCCTTACAGATCAAAGAGAAGTGAGCAGCTTGGTAGCCAAAGATCCTGCTCCCAGTGATAGTTTCGGTCAAACTCACCACTTTAGTCACGTCTGCTTCCAACTCAGTAGAAGTCATGTGGTAAACCAGCCGGTGGCAATATCCGTAGGTAGCCACCTCGTGACCACGCCAATGGATTTCCGACACCAGTCCTGGGTACTTACTCAGCTACGGTGCCTAGGACAAAGAAGGTAGCCTTATGGCCGTACTCATCCAACAGCTCCAGTACTCGCAATGCGTTGGGTACCACGGTCTTATCTGAGTACTGGCCGTATGCTAATAAGGGCGCGAGAGGGCCAGCTGGACGTGTACCAATCCTCAACATCAATGATCAGAGCGTTCTACATAAGGCTACCTCACATCTTTCCGATTTTTGCTTATGGGTCTGGCAGGCACACCTACCGCCGTTGTATGAGGATACACGTCTTTAGTAACCACCGCACCAGCGCCGACAATAGCGCCTTCTCCAACGGTCACCCCTGGAAGAATAATTGCTCCCGTTCCGATGTAGGCACCCCGTCTGATGGTGATGGGGGATACAGTTTTAGATCCTGAATCATCATGTGCCGTAATGGTGACCCGAAAAGCAATGATCACATCGTCTTCGATAGTGATCAATTCTGGAAAGATATCATCAATAAAGCAGTCCAGACCAACAAAGACATTCTTGCCAATGGAGACCCCCATCCGGCAATAAAGCCAGAGGCGTAGACCCTCGAAGCTGACGAAACGAGCGAGGATGCTCAGAACCCGCTGTTTCAGTGCACGCCAGAAAGTCAAAGGGTGTTGACTCTGATAATCTTTCTTCAAGTAACATTTATGCATCTTGACACTCTTGGCATCTCACTACATC
>JAUWJJ010000124.1 GCA_030607765.1 Candidatus Aerophobota bacterium | reverse complement strand
TCCTTTATGACTTCCATAATTTTTAGAGATAATTTTACTAATTAATCTTTATTCTGCTTTTTTAATGCTAACCCAAGTTTTTCCGCTTTCACTATGGCGAGGAACTCACCACCGTAGGCTATATCTACCTCTACATTTCCTTTTCCCGGAAGTGGAACCGAAAAAGTGCGGTAATAAAACGAAGGAACATTGATTAGGCTAACTTCTTTTACTTTACCCTCTCTAACTTTGGCTGTAGCTGAGACCAATCCTGCAGGAGTATCAAGCTTCACATTTACATTGTCATTTTCACCTTTTGCCTCTATAACCCCCAACTCAATTAAAGTAGTAACCACCCCGATTGTTACTGTTCCACACATATCCCAGCATGCAGCAGGAGACATAAAAATACTCCTATCTCTGCTTCTTGTGAGACAGGTTCTGTTAATACCGCTCCCTCCATATCATTATAGCCTCGTGGCTCTCGCATAAGAGAATGTCTCATTATTTTCCATTCCCTCTCTAGCCACTCTTTCTTTTCCTGCATACTTCTACCTGGTATCTTCGGCGTTCCGGGAACAACCATTCTCGTTGGATCACCGGCTGTATGAGAGTCTATAGTGGTAATAATACTTGAACCTTTCAATTTCTTTTTCTTTAAATACTTCTTTAAATACTTTGATGAAATTTCCATCATCACTACCTCCTTAACAGTTTAAAATTCCTAAAAAACTACTAAGTCTTGTGACTACCGTTTTACAGCCTTTGCCCTCGAATCTTTTGTCTCACGAAGCAAGGCATATCTTGCAATTTTGCTATAAACTTGGTCAAATTCTATGACAGGCAACAAAATGGCTTTCATCAACATTTTTAAGTTCTGGTTTTTCCTTTCTGCATATAGACATAGTCCGAGGACAGCGAGGATGAAATCTACACCCAGTTGGAGGATTTATCAAACTCGGCACTTGACCCTTAAGAATTATCTTTTTCCTTCTTCTATCCGGGTCCGGTATGGGAACAGCAGATAACAGCGCTTGTGTATAGGGATGTAAAGGTTTAGAGAACAACTCGTTAGTCATAGATATTTCAAGTAATTGCCCTGCATACATCACTCCTATCCGGCTGCTTATATACTTTATTACACTCAAATCATGAGAAATGAATAGATAAGTAAGTGAATGATGAGTTTGAATTTTTTTGAGGAGATTGAGAATTTTTGCTTGAACTGAGACATCGAGTGCAGAAGTAGGTTCATCGCGGATTAAGAAACTCGGATTTAAAGCAAGAGCTCGTGCGATTCCTATTCGTTGCCGGTGTCCACAGCTGAATTCATGTGGATATCGATATAAGTGCGCCTCTTGAAGGCCCACTTTCTCCAGTAATTCCAACACTCGTTTTCGAAGCTCTACACCTCTTGTTATTCCATGGATAACAAAAGGTTCTTCAACTGTCTTCAGAATAGTCCTCCTGGGATTTAGTGATAAAAAAGGATCCTGATAGACCATTTGCATATTTTGCCTAACTTTCTTCATCTCTCTTGCATTTAAAGAGAGTAAATCATTCCCATTGAAGAAAATTTTACCAGAAGTAGGCTCGATAAGTCTTAACATATTTCTGGCCAACGTAGATTTACCGCATCCAGATTCTCCAATTAAACCAAAGGCTTCAAACCTTTCTATGGATAAATTTACGTTATCGACAGCATGAACAAATTCTGCCTTATGACTAAAAATTCTCCTTTTTCTTACCGGAAAAAACTTACAAAGATTTTCAACCTTTAAGATTAAGTTAGCTATTTAAATTACCTCCTGTTTTTTTCCTACTTCTTTTTTCCCTCTTCGATTAGGGATAAGAAGGATTAATATCTCATTTTTTAAGTTTTGCTCATTATTATTTGTACAAAAACTAGGTTTTTGTTCAAGATAAATCTAATTTTTTAAATTTCTTTTATTTATATAGAAAACAAGCACAAAAGTGAGAACTCCCTACAGGATATTCGTCAGGGTGTTTTTTACGACATATGTCCATTACATAGTTACAACGAGGGTAAAAACGACATCCAGCAGGAGGGTTAATAAGCTTTGGTATTTCCCCTTTTATTTCCTGCAAAATATCTTGATTTCCATTGATTTTCGGAATCGTCATCAAAAGCCCTTGAGTATAAGGATGTTTTGGATCTTGAAATATAGAGCAAACCCCTCCTTTCTCTACTATTACTCCCGCATGCATAACCGCCACTTGATCACAAACCTCAGCAACCACTCCCAAGTTATGGGTTATTAAAAGTATTGTCGTACCTAATCTCTCCTGGAGTCCAAGCATAAGTTCTAAAATTTGGACCTGTATGGTCACATCTAATGCGGTGGTAGGTTCATCAGCTATAAGTAGATCAGGATTGCAGGATAGAGCTATTGCTATCATTATTCTCTGTTGCATTCCTCCCGACAACTCATAAGGGTACTGGTAAAATACTTTTCTCGGATCCGGCATGTCTACCATTTCAAGCATTTCAATTGTACGTTCACGAGCCTCTTGATTATTAATTTTATTGTGAATTTTGATAGTTTCCTCTATTTGGTGGCCAACTGTGTAAACAGGATCCAAAGAGGTAGTAGGTTCCTGAAATATCATTGCTATTTCATTTCCCCTTATTTTTTGCATATCGTATTCGGAGAGCTTTAAAATATCTTGTCCCTTAAAATAAATTTGGCCATCTACAATTTTGCCAGGTGGCCAAGAAATAAGACGCAAAATCGAAAGAGCTGTCACGGATTTCCCACATCCCGTCTCTCCAACAAGTCCAACTACCTCTCCCTTCTCAAGTGTAATATTTATGCCATCCAAGGCCTCAACCAAACCCTCATAGGTATAGAAGTAAGTTTTAAGATTTTTAATCACTAAAAGTTTTCTCTTGGACGATTTATCCAAAATGTTTTACCTCCTAAGATTGGGATCAAGAATATCCCTTAACCCATCTCCCAACAGGTTAAACCCCAGAACCACAATTAAAATCATAAGACCGGGGAAAGTTGCATACAACCAACTCTCTCTAAGATAATGACTCCCTATTGTGATCATTGCACCCCACTCTGGAAATGGAGGTTGAGCACCAAGGCCGATAAAACTCAAAGCTGCAAGCCACATTATGGCACCTCCCATATCTAAAGATGCCTGAATTAATACAGGAGTTACACAGTTGGGAAAGACATGGCCAAATATTATTCTCAATTTGCCAGCTCCAAGAGCCTTTATTGCTTCTATATATGGCATTTCTTTAATAATCAATGCCTGTGATCTTATTAATCTAGCATAAATTGGCCACCACACAATTGAAAGTGCAATAACTGTATTTGTGATTCCCCGTCCCAAAACAGCGGTAATAGCCATGGCCATAACTTTCCATGGAAAGGAAAGGAATATATCAGCGATACGCATTAAAATGTCATCTACTATTCCTCCCGCATAAGCTGAAACAATTCCTATTATACTTCCAACTACCATAGCAATAATAGTAATGGTAAAACCTGCTTTAAGTGAAATACGTGATCCATAGACAACGCGGCTAAAAATATCTCTACCAGCTTCATCTGTGCCAAAAAAATGTTGCTTGCTTGGTGGCTGAAGAAATCCAGGAGGATTTATCTCATATGGATCATAGGGAGCAATAAATGGAGCAAATATAGCTATCAATATAAACCCTAAAACTATACCGATCCCGATCATAGTGAGAGGACTCTGGCGTATCATATGTAGGGAATACTTTGCCTCTTTTAGAGCCGGTTTTATATTTTCCTTCCACACTTTTTTCTGCTCCTTTCTACACACCACTTTTAGTGCAACTTTATTCTGGGATCAATAATCACATAAAGTATATCTATCGCAAGGTTAACTATAGCATAGATAAAAGTGACCACAAGAACAAATCCCATTATGGCGTTATAATCCAAATACATTATCGATTGCTGAGCGTAAAGCCCTATCCCTGGCCAACTGAAAGTTATTTCTGCAAGGATAGTACCAGACATAAGCCGTGCAAACAGCATCCCTGCCGACGTCACTACAGGAATAAGTGAATTTCTAAAAGCATGATATCTAATAACACCTTTCTCAGAAAGCCCTTTAGTCTTAGCTGCTCGTATATAATTCTGTTGAAGCACCTCTAACATGCTGGATCTTGTCATCCTGGAAATAAGAGCTATGTAGCAGAATCCAAGAGTAAAAGTAGGTAGTATTAGATGGTATAAACTATCTTTAAATGCTACCCAATTTCCAGTTAAAATGCTGTCTAAAAGGTAAAGCCTGGTAATTGGAGTTGGGCTGTCTACAAAGGGGGAAATCCTCCCACCCCCTGGTAATATAGGAAAAATTCCGTAAAACAAAATTAACAGCATAAAGCCTAACCAAAAGATGGGCATAGAAACTCCTAATAGAGAAAAGATTCTCACCGCATGATCTATCGGTTGATCCTTTCTTAGTGCGGATATTATCCCTAAATAAATCCCAAAAAATATACATACTATCATAGCCCCTATAGTAAGTTCAATCGTAGCCGGAAAATAAGCAAGAAGATCTTCCAATACTGCTCCCTTTGTGCGTATAGAAACACCTAAATCTTTATGCAAAATTTTGTTTAGATAAATCCCGTACTGAACTATTAAAGGTTTATCCATCCCCATTTTTTCGTGAAAGGATATGCGTTGTTCTTCAGTAGCCCTTGGCCCTAATGCCAGAGTTATAGGATCACCGGGAATAACATGAGAAAGAAAAAAAGTAAGCATCGTAACCCCTATGAGCACAGGGATAAGTGATATCAACCTTTTTAATAGATATAGCCAAATCTTCAAATTAAATCCTCAT
>JAUWJJ010000063.1 GCA_030607765.1 Candidatus Aerophobota bacterium | reverse complement strand
TTTCATGGTCTTTGATGGCTCCTGCTAGAATTTCTGAAGCACTGGCACTTCCACCATTGATTAAAATTAGTAAAGGTATTTTGAGAGCCTCTCCTTTGGAATAAGCATAATAATCTTGAGATTGATCAGAGTCTCTTCCTTTAATGGAAACAATTACCCCGGATGAAAGAAATTGATCGGTTACCTCTACAGCTTGTGCGAGAAGTCCACCTGGATTGTTTCTTAAATCCAGAATTAACTCATTAGTTCCTTTACTTTTCAGGAAAAGAAGGCTTTTTTCCAAATCCTGAGATGTACTCTCATCCATAAAACCCATTAGTTTGATATAGCCTATATCCTTATCTAATATTCTTTGTTTGATATTGGGAATTTTAATAAGGGCTCTGGTCAATGTAAACTCAAGAGGCTCTTCTTCACCTTCCCTTAGAATAGTTATGGTTACTTTAGTTCCTATTTCACCTCGTAGTTCGGATACTGCCTCATTCGAGGTCATTCCTATTGCTGATTCCCCATTTATCTTTATAATTTTATCTCCCGGTTGAAGACCGGCTCTGCTGGCTGGTGTATCTTCCAAAGGAGAAACGATTGTTATAAAGTTATCTCTAACGGTTATTTCCATCCCTACTCCCCCAAATCCTTCTTTTTGTATAGTGATCTCCTCGTATTCCTGAGAGCTCATCCATCGAGAGTGAGGATCCTTCAGAGAATTTATCATTCCCTCAATTGCTCCTTCCACTAACTCAGAGGGGTCAACCTTTTCTATATACTCATTTTGGATAATCTGATAGGCTTCAACCAGGGGTCTTAACTCTGATGACAGATCACCACTAGCCTGAACTCGCGTGAGCAAAATCAGGCTGATAATTACAAGAGTTATTTCCAATAATAAGACTTTATTTTTTTTCATTGACAGTTATTTTTTCCTCCAATTCTTGAGCATTTTTAAATACCCTTTCTATCTCTAAAGAGGATAGTCCAGCTCCTTGCAGAATCTTTTTGGCCTGATTAAGGGCAATTAAATCTTCCGGAGCGTGAGCATCGCTCCCTAAAACTAATTTTGCCCCATATTCTCTGGCTAACATAGCTACTCTACCATTGGTTAAAGAGGCACCCTGACGTGCTGAAATTTCCAGGTATATTCCTCTCATTTTTGCTAATTTTACTTCTTTTTCTGTGATGTTTCCCGGATGAGCTAATATATCAATATCTGCTTTTAAAGCAGCTTCATTTGTGCCAGGGGGAGGAGGTTCTACGATAACTTCCCCGTGAACCAAGATTAATTTTATTCCCATCTTTCTCGCTTCTTTAGCTAAGGGAGCTATAAGAGAAGGGGGTAGAGCGGTAAGCTCTACTCCCGGAATTACTTTTATCTTATCTTCTACTTTATTGATCTGCTGGCAAAATTTGATCAATCGGAGAATTACCCAATCCAGATTTGCCGGATCTACATGGTCGGTAATCCCTAAAACCCTGTAGCCTTTTTCCTTGGCTCTTTGTACTAATTCTGCCGGGCAAAGCTCACCATCACTTAAGAAAGTATGAGTATGAAAGTCAATCATTTCTAATTTCTCCTTGTAGTTTAATCTTAGCAAATATTTCTCTTTTTGTAAACCCGTTAGATGTTTACTATTTAACAAGGATAAAGTATATAATAATCTTGTGATATTTTTTAAAAAACCTAAGGTGGAAATTGAAACGGGTATCTTTCCTTTTTCCAATGTTTTATCTATTGATAACCCTCAACGATAGACCTTAAGGAAGAATGACTCGGCCTGTAAATTTATTGCTACTACAGCCAAAAAACCTATAGATTTTTTACTTTTCACACCACCTCGTTATTGATACTTTCTACTTTAAAGAATCATTATGCTCCTGGATAATTTATATAATTCGAATTTTAATTAAAGAGCTTAATGACCATATTTAGCACTGTCTTCTTTAATTTATATCTTGCTGGTTTCAAGTCTTCCTCGAACTATAATTTCCTCCAGCTTTTTCCTCGAGATATTTTCCTTCTTATGGTCTCCTACCTTTTCTCCTCGTTCCAAAATCACGAAGCGGTCGGCAACTGGATACACATGTCGGGTAAGATGTGAAATAAGGATAACTGAGCGTCCCTGTTCTTTTGCTCCATTTATGTACCTGAGCACCTTCTCCGTTTCTCTAAGTGAAAGAGCGGCCGTAGGCTCATCAAAGACGAGAAGTCTACCCCCAAAGTACATAGCTCTCCCTATAGCTACGGATTGCCGTTCTCCCCCAGAGAGATTACCCATTCTCTTTTCTGTCGATTTCATATTTATTCCAATTTTAGCTAAGGTTTGCTCAGCTATTTCCTTCATTTTTTTCTTATCTAAAACTCTAAAAAGCCCAACTTTTTTACAGATTTCTCGCCCTAAGAAGAAATTCTCCCAGATACTCATCTCTTCTATGGTTGTTCCAAGTTGATGAACAGGTTCAATCCCTAAGTTACGGCTATTGGCAGGTGAGGAAAATTCTCTCTTTTTGCCTTCATAGATGATTTCGCCCTCATCGGGTTTATATATCCCTGTTAAAATTTTTATTAAGGTACTTTTGCCAGCACCATTATCTCCTACCAATCCAACAATTTCATTTTGACCCACTATGAAATCTACATTTTTTAAAGCCTGAACATCTTCAAACCTTTTACTGATGTTTTTCATTTCAACACAGGGAATTTCTTTTAATGGCATAGTTAATAACCTCTATTTATTGATCAAAGAGAGTCTTGAATAAACAGAAATTAAACCCACAGTTTATGGAAATTCGAGGTTCTTCTCCCAAAACCCTCATTTCATCCTCTCTCATAAGGTTCACCTATCATCTTTGAAAATCGTTTTTCCCCGCGGAGCACAGTAAGTGTTATTAAAACAGCAACATAGGGAAGTACCAAGCATAAAAAGCGTCCCCCACGTACCATAAGTACCTCAGCCCAAGGTGCAGATTGTAACCAGAGGCTAATTACATCAAACAAGCCGAAAAGATAGGCAGCCTCTAAAGCCAAAATGGGGTCCAGCCCACTAAATACTACGCAGGCAAGGGCAATAAAACCACGCCCCTTTATAAGATCCTTAGCAGATAAACCCAACCAACCAAGGCTCATATAAGCGCCTCCCAATCCTGCTAAAGCTCCTCCAATAATGCAGGCTATAGTTCTGATCTTATAGACATTAATTCCAGATACATCGGCTATAAAAGGATTGTAGCCGGTAGCTTTTACCCTCATACCAAATTGAGTATCGTTTAGAACGAAGTTAACTGCAAAACTTGCTCCTATGGTCACGAAAACTACCCAGCTTAATGAAGTCAAAGGGGTTAAAATAGCAGGTATTTTAAGGTTAGAGGAGGTAAGTAGGTGATAACCAGGAGTATGCCAAATTTCCATTAGGTAGTAAGCAACGAAACCCAAAGCAAGGATGTTAACACCTATCCCAGCGATTAGTTGATCTCCTTTTCCATATGTAGCAGTAATACCAAATATACCAGAAATTAGCATACCTGTTCCTATACCACCGAGAACTCCCACAAGCCAGCTTTTACTAACTTCAGCAAGATAAATTGAAACAAAAGAGCTCAAGAGCATTGTTCCCTCAATTCCTATGTTACAAAGACCTCCTCTTTCATTGAAAACTTCACCTATGGCAGCTAAGGCAATTGGAACCATCCCTTGAAGCCCTAACAGAGCTAAATAAGCCAGACCCCTGGGATTTATCTTAAATGAAAGAACGATAAAAACAAGAATAATGCATAAAATCATCAATAATCTCTTGTTTCGGATAACCCCAAAAAATCTACTTATTCTTATCTCCAATATACTATTCCCTTCCCCTTTTTCTCCTTATTATCCTAAGGATTTCAGGTAAAGCGAGAACCATTATGATAATACCCGTTATTATTTTTGCAGTTTCCGCTTGAACTCCCGTAAATATCTGGATATAGCTTTGGGAGGTTAGTAGTGCGCCGAAAAACACTGCCGCAAAGATGCAACCTATGGGGTGGTTTCTACCTATCATAGCTACACCAATCCCCTCGAAGCCATACCCTGTGAGGGTATCTATCTTCTCGGAAACACTCCAGAGCGGGGGTAGGCCTGCAGTTAAAGCGCATCCTGCTAAACCTGCTGTCGCTCCCCCGATGATAAAGGCAAGAGTTATCATCCAGGGCACATTAATGCCAGCATTGCGGGCGACATTCTGATTAAATCCTGCGGCTTTGATGTGCTGGCCTGTCTTCGTATACCATAAAAACACATAGACTATGATGGAAAAGGCAATAGCTACAATAATAGCTGCGGTTAAAGTGCTTCCCTCAACTAAAATTGGAAAACGAGAACTTGGAGGAATTCTTATAGATCTACGTGGAGATATTGGGTCTCGAAGAGGCCCGATAACTAAAAATCTAAGAAAAAAGATAGCTATCCAGTTTAGCATTATAGTTGAGACCACTTCGTGCACATTTCTTTTTATCTTTAGAAAAGCAACGGGAAGAGCTAAAAGGATGCCTGCCCCCATTGCAAAAATTATGACTACTAAATGGTGCAAGCCAGGAGGTAAAGCAAAAATGCTGGCCGCAATAGTTGCTCCCGCACCCATCATTACTCCCCCCTCTGCACCGATATTAAAAAGTCCGACTTTCATTCCTATCGCCCAGGTAGTAGCTGTTAAAATCAAGGGGGTTGCATAGGATAAGGTTCTAAGGAATCCTGACTTAGTGAAGAGAGAAAAATAAAGTCCATAGCGAAGGATACTTAATGGGTCATGACCACTTATCCAGAGAATAAGCATTGCTCCAGTTAAACCTATCAATATAGCAAATCCAGACTCATAAAAAGGCCGCAGGATTTTGAGCGACCGTGCAGTATTTGTTTTAATCATTTTATCAAACCGCCAATCTTTATCTTAAGCCGACATCTCCCACAGGAGCCTATTTTAATTATTACCTTTACCTGTTCTGGTAGCTTTTCCTCACCTCACCCGGGAACAAGAGATAAGAAGCTGCGTCTTCTTATCAAACCCGAGAAGCAGCGGCTCTTTCAGTAATCTTAAAACGGTAACCAGAGTCGCTACCTCTAACTTGCTATATCCCTAAGTCAAAATGGTGGTTTAACCAAACTCTTCTCGTAATTCTTTTATGTTCCATTTTTCAGGCTTTCCTAAAGGACTTGGGATATCAACTTTATCCTCAAGTATCATCTTTTCGAGTTCGCCAACGCCTTCCCAAATCCAGGCAGGCTGGGAGCTTCTTAACTTCCTGTAATCACTTTTAATCTTTGATATCTGCCCAGATGTTATTTTTCCCGTATTTATCCCAAAATCCAGAAACTCCTCCAACGTTTTCTCATCGCTTATTCCTACCCCCCCATCCTCAAGACCAAGTGTCAGTACTTTCTTCTCTTTTGCTGTTTCTTTAAATTTACCTTTGGAGACCAGTTCAGCGGCTTTCAAAATTGCAATATCTATTCTCTTTAGAGCACTGGCGATAATATAAGGATTTATCCAATCCTGGTCTGAATCAACTCCTATACCATAGGGAGGCTTTATCAGTGGTATATTTTTTTCTCTGTGATGGCTTGCGACGTATTCCAAACTTCCAAGCCCCGTGCCACCAGCGGCGGTATAAATTACTCCTGCTCCTTGGAAAATCTGAATCTCGGCAGCTTGGCGTCCTTTTGCCGGATCGGCCCAAGTGCCTGTATATACCCAGAGAACCCTCTGTTTTTTCGGGGTATCCACAATATCTTTTCCGAGGACATTGGGGTGATTTTTCTTAAGCCAGTCAATGGCCCAGTTGACACCCCACTTGTATCCCATCTCAAATTCATAAAGAAGTGCTTCTTCTACACCGAGAACAATGCCCACATGGGAGTAATTATACTGAGCAGCAATCATCCCTGCCAGGGCTCCCACAAGAGCGCTGGCTTGTTCTTGACGAAATAATAAGCCAATTGTGTTATTATTACCGGGTTCTCCTTCTTCGAACTTTGGTCTATCATCCATCGTAACAAAGTTTTGATCAGGGAATTCATTTGCTACAACCCTCACAGCATCAAGAAACTGCCATCCATTGGCAACAATTAGGTCATACATTTTTAACTGGGATAATATTCTTAGATCTGAAAGAGCAGATTCCTCTCGACTATTTATTATAGCATAATCAGTTGCATACCCCTTCTCTTTGGCAAGCTCCGCTCCCCGGCAAGCCATATCGTTCCAACCCAGATCTCCTCTTCCTGGTGGGGGAATAAGCACTGCTATTTTGATTTTTTTAAATGGCCTTGTGTTTGCTCCAAGAACGGGTGTAGCTACACTGGTTATCAGAAAGGCCAATGCAACTAATACCATAAATCTTTTTAATCTCATTAACTTTATATTTTCCTCACTTAACGATGTTTCATTTTTTTAGAAAAAACTAACCTTTCTATACTTTTTTCCTCAAAAAGCTCTTCTTCTATTTTTTAGCTAACCTCCTATTTTGCTTTCTCACCCCCTTTTAGCTTTATTTTAGTTTTTTCTTTCAAAACTATTGCAAAAAATCTTTCTATTTATATTATATTCATTTTAAATTTTATCAAGGACATTTCAAAAAACCCAAAAATTAAAGCTATATCTTAATTTGAGGTAATAGTTTAGTTTTCCTTAAAAG
>JAUWJJ010000045.1 GCA_030607765.1 Candidatus Aerophobota bacterium | reverse complement strand
TCAAAAATGTCAACCTCTACCCTCTTTTCTTGAAATATCCTTGACTACTTGGTTGGCAATGATATATATATAAAAATGATAGGATAAGGAAAGAAAATGTTTTTTATAGGGATTGATTTGGGAACAGGTGGAGTGCGAACCATAGTATGCGATGAGGGAGGAAAAGTAGTAGCTCAATCCAGTTTTTCTCTGGTAAACTCGATAGTCTCTGGTTTACCCGAAGGGTGGGCAGAACAAAATCCCAATGAATGGTGCCAGACGGTAAAGGAAAGTCTAAGCTCGGTAGTGAAACAGTTAGGTCAAAAGAGGGTGCCTTTTAAGGAGTTAAAAGCTCTTGCCTGTGACTCTACATCGGGAACAGTGATTCCCGTAAATAAAAAGGGAGAGCCTCTTTATAATGCTCTAATGTATAATGATAATCGGGCAGTAGAGGAGGCAAAAAAGATCAACCAGGTAGCCACTGATTTCATCAATAAGATGGGCTACCGTTTTAGACCCTCCGATGCTCTTCCCAAGGTTCTCTGGATAAAAAATCATCGCCCGGATATATATCGCAAAACTTATAAGTTTCTTCATGCAGCGGATTTCATTGTGGGAAAACTCTCCGGGAACTTTAATTTCAGTGACCAATCAAATACCTTGAAAATGGGGTATGACTTAATGGGTGAGAGATGGCCCAATTTCATAGAAAAGGACCTGCTTATCTCTCAAAATTTTCTTCCCAAAGTGTTAAAACCGGGGGAATTTATGGGAAGTGTATCGCCAGAGGTAGCTCGGGAAACACATCTTCCTTCAAATTTATCCATTCAGGCAGGAGCCACTGATGGAACTTGCGCTTTTATTTCATCAGGTGTTTCCCAAGAAGGTGATTGGAACAGCACCTTGGGTACTACCTTGGTAGTGAAGGGGATAAGTAAAAATCTAATTAAGGATGCCCGGGGAAGAATTTACTGTCATCGTCATCCAGATGGATACTGGCTCCCGGGAGGAGCAAGTAGTTCGGGAGGAGAATGGATAAATAAGGTTTTCCCTGGCAAAGACTTAACTCAGCTTAACCACCAAGCTTCTCTCTATACTCCCACCTCTGTTTTTGTTTATCCTTTGGTAAGGAAAGGGGAAAGACTTCCCTTTGTAGATCCAGAGGCAAAAGGATGGGTAGAGGGAAAAGCAAGGGATGAGTTTGAACTTTACACTGCTTATCTTGAGGGAATAGCTTATATAGAGAAATGGATATACGAGATAATAAAAGAGTTAGGAGCAGAGGTTGGAAACAAAATCTTTGTAAGTGGGGGAGGAATCAAAAGCCTACCCTGGCTAAAAATTAGAGCAAATACCCTACAGAAAACTCTTATTAAAACTGAGTTTACTCACGCAGCTTTAGGATCAGCCATTCTATCAGCTTCAAAAACTTACTATAGCTCTCTGAAAGAAGCTACCCAGCATATGGTTAAAGAGAAAGAAAGGATACACCCTCAGATAAAAATGGACAGAGTATACCAGGAAAAATATGAACAGTTTAGAAAAATCTGCAGAGAAAAGGGTTATGAATAAAGACAGTATCTTTAAAAAATTTGACATTCGGGGGATATACCCCGAGGAGTTAAACGAGGACTTAGCCTATAGAATCGGCTATGCTATTGGAATTAAAGTTTCCTCTACCTGTATAGTGGGAGGAGATGTTAGAGATAGCACTCCTTCTTTAAAGAAATCATTAATTCAGGGACTAATAAACTCCGGATGTGGGGTTATTGATCTGGGGATTTTACCTACCCCAGTGTTTTACTTTGCCAAAGATATATGTAAGGCAAGGGGAGGGGTAATGGTGACCGCCTCCCATAACCCTTCTAATCACAACGGGTTTAAGTTCATTGTAGGAAACCTTCCCGTAACTGAGAAACAGGTAAAGGAAATTAGAGAACTTACCTACCAGAAAAAAATTCCTTCCCTGCCCAAAGGCAAATCAGAGAGAAGAGAGCTTTTCCCTTACTACAGCAAATGGATTAAGAAAAGATTTTCCCATCTCCCTTCCCTTATTAAGCAAAAAGGAGGGATAAAAGTAGTAGTTGATGCAGGCAACGGGTGCTGGGATGCTTATGCTGGATCAATTCTTAGAAGCTTAGGTTTCCAGGTTTTCCCTTTGTTCTGGGAGCAAAATGGAAAATTTCCTAACAGATCCCCAAATTCAGCTCTGGAGAATAGTCTATGGGCAGTGAAAGATAAAGTAAAAAAAGAGAAGGCTGATCTGGGAATAGCTTTTGATGGAGATGGAGATAGGGTAAGTTTTATAGATGAGAAAGGTTTATTTGCTATCCCTGATAAAATTATTGCTCTGATGTCTAAAGAGATACTAACAAGAAAATCTAAAGTTTTCACAAATAAAGTAGTTTATGATATAAAATGCTCCCGAGTGGTTTCGGAGACGGTTAAAAAATTTGGGGGGATCCCCTTAATGGAAAAATCAGGGCACACCTTTATAAAGAGAAGACTGATACAAGAAAGAGCTATTTTTGGAGGGGAGGTAAGTGGACATTTTTTCTTTGGTGAGTTAGGAAGAGATGATGCCCTTTTTGCCAGCCTTTTTTGCGCACAGATACTTCTGGAGAGAAAGAAAAGTCTATCCAGCATGATCTCCTTCCTACCTTCTTACTTAATTACACCGGATATCAGAATAAGATATGAAAAAAAGGACAGAGAAACACTGGTAGACAAAGTAAAATTAGCCTTAAAAAAAGAATACCCTGTTGAGGAATTAGATGGTATAAGAGTTGAGTTTAAAGAAGGGTGGGGCCTGATGAGAGCCTCGGTTACCGAACCCTTACTTACCTTTCGTTTTGAAGCTAAGGAAAAAAAGGATTTGCAAAGTATATTGAACAGGTTCATTCCTCACCTACCAGATGAAATTAAAGAAAAAATTAAGGCTAAAGTCCAGGAAAAATTAGTATAGACAAAAAAGAAAAATCTGATAAAATGACAAAATAAGTGGAAATTTATAATGCTTAGCTACTGTTAACTCTGGAGGTGAAAATGATTCGCACCGAAAACCTAACCAAAGAATATGATGGATTCAAGGCAGTGAATAACTTAACCCTTCAGGTAGAAAAGGGAGAGATTTATGGATTCTTAGGTCCCAATGGAGCAGGGAAAACCACCACTATTTTAATGCTTTTAGGTATTCTAAAACCTACCCGGGGGAAAATTTACCTTATGGGGGAAGAACTGAAAAAAAATCCCCTTAAAATTAAGAAAAGAATTGGGGTTGTCTCTGAGAAACAGTTCATTTACAAAGAAATGTCTGCACAGGAGTATTTAAATTTCTTTGCTGATCTTTACAAAGTAGAGAATAAAGAAAAAAGGATAGATGAACTTTTAAGTGCAGTAAATCTTTTAGAGATAAAGAAAAGAAAACTGGGAGCTTTTTCCAGAGGAATGCAGCAAAAACTCGGTTTTGTAAGGGCTCTTTTGCATAATCCTGAAATTCTCCTTTTGGATGAGCCTGTTTCCGGACTGGATCCAACAGGAATCAAACAGATAAGAGACCTCATTAAAGAGGAAAACGAGAGGGGGAAAACTGTTTTTATATCTTCTCACCTTCTCTCTGAAGTAGAAAGACTCTGTGATAAAGTGGGGATCATTAATAAAGGTAAACTTTTAGCTGAGGATACTATGGATAATTTAAAGGCAAGGCTAAGTGATTTTGTAGAGTTAGAAGTTGAGGTATCCAAGATAAAAAAGGAAATTGTAGATGTCCTTTCTTCTTTTAAATTTGTTAAGGAACTCAAAACCAGGGGAAATCTTTTAAATTTAAGAGTAGCCTCAAATAAGGATTACAGAGCTCAAATTTCTCAGGCAATTACTCAGCAAAAGGGAATTGTTTTGGGAATAAAAAAGAAAGAGATGAGTCTGGAAGATGCTTTCATAACCATTACTCAAAAGAATATTTCTTTGCTTACAATCTCTGGTAAAGAGGTGGAAAAATGAGAAAGTTTATCCCCTATGCGGTAGTAGCAATTGTAGTAGTAGTCATTGTAGCTTTATTTACAGGACTAAGAGGGGGAAGCTATGGGACCATCCAGGGTAAGGCTTCCAATGAGCTCTCCGGAGACCCTGTAAAAGAATTAAAAATAGTGGCTGATGGAAGGTCCACTATTATGTATCGTAGCACTGATTATAAGCTTACCAATATTGTTCCTGGGAACTACATCCTTAAGGCTACTGCTCCCAACTATTATGATTTTAGTAAGAAGGTTAA
Organism: Candidatus Aerophobota bacterium; assembly: GCA_030607765.1. The sequence goes on along the minus strand of JAUWJJ010000045.1, from coordinate 3,612 downwards.
AATCCATAAGGGGAAAAATGTATTGAATTTTGCTATGAGGGGAAAGGAAATTCCAGATTTATTGGGAATAATTGTTTTTACTGATTCAAAAGAAGAAGGGATTCAAATAGAGATAAGATTTATCGATAGCAAAGGAGTGGGAATAACCGATTTTCCCTGTCTTCCCATAAGGATAGAAGGAACTCTCTGGAAAAGAATGGGAGAGGAGGAAAATTATGTAAAGGGTGAAAGAATTTTTGAGGGACCCATTGAACATTCCTGGGACTCTAATGCTTATTTAGCTAAAAATAAGGGGATAATTTCCTGGGATAAGATAAAGGTAAAACCAAAAAAGGATGAATACGGGATTCTGGAGGTAAAGGTTCATCTTGAACAGGGAGATTTTAAAGACACAGTTGATGATGTAAAGCTCTTCAAGGAGGAATAAATGGCTAAGAAAAGTTTTTCTCTTACTGTCCATAGTATTAAAGTATTAATTAGAAGGGAACTGTTTTCCAGTTTATATGGATGGGGAATTTACGGAGCTATATTTGCCTCCTTTATTGTTTGTTCACTTCTTCTGAAGAATTTTACAGGAGGAATCAGAGAGGAAAACATTCTTATATCTTCCTATCCCTTAAATCTTCCTCTTTTTGCTTCAGTAATTATTGTCTCTCTTTATCTTGTTATTATCTCAGCCATATCTATCTCCCGGGAAAGAGAACAGGGGACCTTAGAGGTTCTCTTTTATGGCCCGGTGAACTCTTTTTCCTTTATCATGGGAAAATACTTTAAAGACATTTTCCTCTATTTAATTACTCTTATCTTTTTTGCTGTTTATTTCTTTGGAGTTTCCCTGTTAACCAACCTTGGTTTTACCTATAGTCTGGTTAAGGCACTGGCATTATCCATTCTTTGGGTTTCCTGTGCAATTAGCTTTGGCTTTTTTATATCTTCCCTAACAGGTAAAGTTAAAAGCTCTATTATCTGGCTGGTGGCTATCCTTTTGGCTTTTTTAGCTATCCAGTTTGCCCACAGTACCTTCTTGAACTTCCCCGAGGAAGCACTATCACCTTCTCTGCTCTACCTAAGAAGGACTTTATATTATATTTCCGAAGGGATAAGCTGGGTTTCTCCTTTTTCTTACATATCCAGAGGAATGGAATCTATTCAAATAGAGAGTATGAAACTTTATCTTTTAAATATAATTTACTGCATTGTTTACTCGGTTAGCTTTTTAGTTCTCTCTGTATATATTTTAAAATTAAAGGGGGTAAGAGGATGAGAAAAACTATTCTTTTCACAGGGGTAGCCTTCATACTAATTTTTAGTTTGGCCAGGATAGGCTTTGCTCAGCAAAAATCTTCCTTTGCACCCATTTTAAGAGAGGAGTTAGTTTATGGATTTAATGCCTTTGATGGCAAGGGCTACAGTGGAGGATTTGTTCCTGAAACTGAGAGCACCATTTACTTTATTGCCAACCACGATAATGTTATCTCAGCTAAAAAAACTCTGGTTTACTTCTGGCCCATTACCGGTAAGTATATGGCTGGATTCAAGGACTTAAATGAGGAGGTAAAGGGAACCTTAGAAGTGTTAAAAGAGAGCAAGGTTACTGAAAAGCTAACCAAAGAGGATAATGTCTTATCTTACCCTGAAGGATACTTTGGAGAAAAATCTTTATTTTACAAAGGAGAGCAAGCTCTTGAGGAATACGATAAGTACAAAGAAGCTATGGATGAATACTATAATGAGTTAAGGGAATACTATGATGCCCAAGCAGAATACAGAAAAAAGTTAGATGAGTTTTTTGAAAAAATTAAAAAGAGAAGAGATGATGGAGAGGTGGGACCTTTAAATATTGAAATACCCAAGGAACCACATCCCCCAAAAGGACCTGTCTTTTATGTAAGTGAACCTAAGAAAGATTTCATTTTAAATTTGTCCTTAGGAAACTATCAGATAAGATTAAGAGCTGAGGATGGAACCATAGTTGAGGGTAGTGAGAAAAACGTGGTGGTCTTTACCTCTCGAAGAACAGGTGGTATAGGCTATGAGATAATTCCGGGCAATAGATGGACGAGGAAAGAGTCCTGCAATGATCCGGCTATGATAGTTTATGCAGCAGGGGAAAATATCCTTTATTTTCGTCCTTACAATCAGGATGAGTACAATGAACTATACTACAACAAACTAATAGACCCTCAAAATGAGGGAAGAGAGGAAAAATGGAAGTGGGTCAACACTTCTCCCATTGAAGATGTTTTTCTTCTTTTCTTTGGTCAGGGCAAGTTATTAGAAAAAATAGATAAAAAGCCTTACTATGTAAACCAGATTCCTGGCCCGGAGCTGGGATACAATATCGTAGAGTACAACGAAAAAGATTATCCTTATCGAGAACCAACTTTCGAAGGTTATCAGTTAAATCTTTCCTCCCAGCTTAGAAAGACGGGCTATCAGATTTACCTACAAAAAAAAGATGGAAATATACCCCTGGTAAAAAGTAGGAGAGAAATAAGACTTTTGAAGAAGGAAAACTCTCAATTTTTATACTACCTTTCCTTTTTACCTTTGATAGTTGGAGCAGTTGTCTTTGTTCAGAGAAAAAGAAAGGTAAAAAAGTAAACCCTATTAGATAGAGAAACTTATCTAATAGGGTAAAAATATCCTTATTGAGACAAGGATTTAGTTCCGAAAAAGACACGCATTATATCATTTTTCCTCTTCTCGATAACTCCCTCCTCTGTCTCTATCTTAAAGATGCTTCCATCAAAACTCAAAAGTTCACCAATGATTAATTCACCTGTAGACAAATGAAAGACATCTCTGTAAAGTTTAGGAGAAACACTCACGTCAACCCTTACTACATTGCTTGTAGTGATTGCCTCATACCCTCCCTCAGGCCAGTTAGCAAAAAGACGAAACTCGTAATCCCCTTCTTTTTCGGGGGCGGTGAAAGTTAGCTCTCCACTCGTTTTCTCTTTAAGATAATACCATTGCCCATATTTCTCACTTTTCCCCCCTACAGGATAAATTGAAATCCAGTCAGTGTTATTCCCAGGGGTATCTGAAAATCTTAAAAAGATCCTCTCGCCCGGTTTTACCCAAGAAGGCGAAGCTTTAAGAACAAGTGCTCCTTCACTTACGCTTATTTCTCGATACGGTTTCAAAAGCTCTAAGAATTCAGGATGGGTTCTGTATCCGAGTTCCGTAGCTCTATCACAGTACTTAATAGCCAAGCTATATTCCTTTTTCTCATAATAAGCCAGGGCTAAATTATAATGTGCCTTACTATATTCAGGATCAATCTCTATAGCTTTTTTATACTCAGCAATTTCCTCATCATACATTCCTTTATGGTAGTAGGCTAAGCCGAGGTTGTTATGTGCATCAGCGTTATTAGGATTAATCTCTATAGCTTTTTTATACTCAGTGATAGCCTCATCATACATCTCCTTATCGTGGTAGGCTAAACCGAGGTAATAATGTGCCTCAAAGAAGTTAGGATCAATCTCTATAGCCTTTTTATACTCAGCAATTTCCTCATCATACATCTCCTTATCATAGTAGGCTAAACCGAGGTCATAATGCACATCAGCGTTATTAGGATTAATCTCTGTAGCCTTTTTATAC
>JAUWJJ010000226.1 GCA_030607765.1 Candidatus Aerophobota bacterium | reverse complement strand
GTTTTCCTTCTATCTCTGTGTACTCCACTTCAATATCAGATAAAGCTGTTTGACAGCGGGGGCACCAGTTAATTATATAATTTCCCTGATAGATATATTTCTGCTCATACAATTTCACAAAAGCTTCTCTTACAGCCCGACAGTGATGTTCATCCATAATAAAAGATTTATCTTTCCAACTACAGGATACTCCCAAACTTTTAAGTTGAAAGAAAATTCTCTCCCCGTATTTTTCCTTCCACTGCCAGACTCTTTCAATAAATTTTTCCCTACCTAACTCACCTCTATCCAGTCCCTCCCGAGACAGCTCTTTTTCAACTACATTCTGAGTAGCTATACCGGCATGGTCTATCCCTGGAACCCAGAGAACTTCGTATCCCTGCATGCGTTTAAATCTAACCACAATATCCTGAATTGCAGAGTTAAGGGCATGGCCCATATGTAAAATCCCTGTAATATTAGGGGGAGGCATAATTATAGAGAAAATCCCCTTTTTTCCTTCTCGAGGAGAAAAGTAGTCCTTGTTTTCCCAGTAATTTTCCCACTTTTTCTCTACAATCTTTGGATCGTATCTTTTTTCCATAAACTCATCCTTTTACTTTTATCAGGTATCCCAAGCTCTCCTTTTGACTTTACATCTTACACTTAGAGATGAGAATAGTCAAGAAAGGGAGACTCCGGTTTCCTGAAAAAAATCCTTTAACCTGCTGCCCGCTGATGAGTGTTTTCCAAAAGGCAAGCGGCGGGAAAGGCGAGTCTCTTTTTACTTTTTTAGAAAAAGTCGTATAATAAAGAAAATTGCTACTTTTGAGGTGAAAATTTGTTTAAACCTGTAAGATTTGCAAGTATTACGCTGGTTTTAGCCTTGATTTTAACTCCCCTACCCCTGGTTTTTGCTAAAACTTCAAAAGAAATTTATCAAAAGAAAAGGGAGGAGATGGTAACCAAGCAAATTGAGGCAAGAGGAGTTAAAGATGAAAAAGTTTTAGAGGCGATGAGAAAGGTTCCCAGGCATAAATTTGTTTCCGATAAGTATAAATCTTCCGCTTATTATGATAGACCTCTTCCCATAGAATGTGGACAGACCATTTCCCAACCCTATATTGTTGGATTAATGAGCGAGCTGCTGGAACCAAAAAGAAAAGATAAGGTTCTGGAAGTAGGAACAGGTTCGGGATACCAGGCAGCAGTTCTTTCTCCGATAGTTAAAAAAGTTTATACCATAGAGAAATTTGAGGAACTGGGCATCTCTGCTAAAAAAAGATTAAATGATTTAGGTTACAAAAATGTAGAGGTAAAAATAGCTGATGGTTACTATGGATGGGAAGAAAATGCCCCCTTTGATTGTATAATTGTTACCTGTGCTGCCGGTTACGTTCCCCCTCCCCTTCTTGAGCAGTTAAAAGAAGGTGGAAGAATGGTTATTCCTGTAGGAGCTCCTTTTTTAGTTCAAAGTCTTATGTTAATTGAGAAAAAAAATGGTAAGATTATATCTCACAGTATCTGCCCGGTAAGATTTGTTCCCATGCTGGGAAAAGATTAAATGAGCGTATTTTTTTCCATTTTTTTTATCTCCTTTTCTCTTCTTTCCTACGAAATTCTCTTGATGAGAACTCTCTCCATAACCAGTTGGTCACATTTTGCCTATATGGTGATTAGCATTGCTCTTCTTGGTTTTGGAGCCAGTGGCAGCTTTATTAGTTTATTTAAAAATATAATAAAAAAACACTTTAACTTGTTCTTCCTTCTTTTTAGCTTCCTTTTCCCTATTTCTATTTTTCTCTGCTCTTTTTTCTCACAGTTTATTCAATTTGAGCCTCTCCTTATTGTCTGGTATCACAAGCAATACCTGTATTTGCTGGAGTATTACCTGGTTCTTTTTATTCCCTTTTTCTTGGGAGCAAGTTGCATTGGAATAGCTTTTTTTCAATTTGACAAGCTTATCCCCCGCCTTTACTTTTTCAACCTGTTAGGCTCTGCCGCAGGAGCCCTGGGGACAGTCTTACTTATGTATATTTTTTCTCCGGTAAATCTTCTCCCCTTACTCACTATTTTTGGATTTTTAGCAGTAGTGATTTTTTCTCTGAGTTTGAAAAGAAAAATTTTCGGGATGGTTTTTCTTGCCTCCTTTTGTCTGGGGACTATTTTCTATCTTTATCCACCTCAGCTTCATATCTCTCAATACAAGTCTTTAAGCACCAGTTTAAATCTTCCCCGGGCAAGTATCCTCAAGGAAAAATTCTCCCCTCTTGGTCTCATTAATATATTAAAAAGTCCTGCTATAAGGTGTGCTCCTGGACTTAGCTTTAATTTTAAAGGGGATATTCCTCCTCAATTAGGTCTTTTTACAGATGCGGATTCTATTTCAGCTATAAATTATTTTGATGGTGACCTTTCATCTTTAAATTACTTAGATTATACTACCACATCTCTTCCCTATCATTTAACAGAAACTCCCCGGGTTCTCATTATAGGCTCAGGGGGTGGATCGGGTATCCTTAATGCTCTTTATCATAAAGCTGTCCAGGTTGATGCAGTAGAGGTTAATCCCCAGATTGTGGATCTGGTTAACCGGGAATACGGAGATTTTTCCGGTCATATT
>JAUWJJ010000216.1 GCA_030607765.1 Candidatus Aerophobota bacterium | reverse complement strand
TAACCACTGCCGCAATGGCAAATAATTCATAGCTGGAACTAAACTGGGTATGACTACCAATATTGAATATTAATACAGATAGAACTCCGCTACAAGAAGCAAAGAATGATGAAACCATATATGTTTTAATTAGATGTGAAGGAACATTAATTCCAGCACGTGTCGCTGCATCAGCACTTCCTCCAATAGCATAGGTATGCTGGCCAAATTTTGTTTTAGCCAGGATAAAACCAAATATACCAGCTAAAACTAAAGCTATTACAACAGAGTAGGGAATAATTCCTATTAGATTGCGCAGTTCTAATGGCTCGGTTATGAATGGTTTGTGAAAAAATGTAAAACTTTTTCCAGGTAAGAGATAGGCTATAAACCCATTTCCAATTTTACTTACCTCAGGTGGTAAGAAAGTTACGGGAAAGCCTCCGCATAGTTTTAAAGCTACTCCATTGGCAATCCCATACATTCCCAGTGTGGCTATAAAAGGGGGAACTCTTAATTTAGCCACTAAAATACCATTAACAAGACCGGGAAGAAGCCCTACAAGAATTCCAATGCTACAACCAGATAATATACTCACTACTGGTGGATATCCAGCGGCATATAAGTCTCTCATTATCAAAGCAGAAAGAACGGCGGCAAGACCTCTCACAAAACCTATAGATAAATCGATTCCTCCGGTGATAATAACAGGAGTTTCTCCTGTCGCCAGAAGTAGGGCACAGACTGAACTCACTAAAATATTTGTAAAAGTTCTCGCATCAAAAAAACTCTTTCTGGCGATGCTGAAGAGTACCAGCATAGATATTAAAAAAATTAAGGTCCAATTTTTACCTATGCTGGGCAGCAATTTTCTGAGGTTTTGGCTATCTCGAAAAAATATACTATTTAATTTTTTTTTTATATGAATCGTCATAATAAGTTTAAATTGCCAGATAGGGAATTATAATTCCCTATCTGGCAATAGCTTCTACTGTACTACAAAGCTAATCAGCTTTGTAAATGTACTGTTGGGACTCTGGGTCATCCACATTATCTTTGGTAAAGAAGAAAAATCCAGGAACTATCTTCTTGGGTACCTTCTCTCCATGGAAATATCTGTATCCCCATTCTACAGCGAGAGAACCAATCTCAGCCGGTTTTTGAGCCAATATCAGATCTACCTTCCCTGCTCTAAGAGCAGCGATAAGATCTTCTGTAGCATCCCAGGTGGCGATCCTCACCGCGCCAGTGAGTCCAGCATTAACCACCGCCTGATAGGCTCCTTGTGCACTGTAAAGATTTGTGCCAAAAATGCCCACGATATCCGGATTTGCCTGCAGAACCGCTGCAACTTGGGCTTGAGCTTTCTCTTGAACATCCAGGCAGTACTCTACGCCTACCAGTTCAATATCTGGGTATTTCTTTATCCCTTCCTTAAATCCCCTTACTCGGTTAGCCACACTGGATACATCTGGATTTGTCGTTTCCACAAAAACCTTTCCCTTGTAGCCAATCATTTCGGCAAGGTGCTCAGCCACTTCCTTCCCACCCAAAAAGTTATCCGTTCCAATATAAGCAAGTGGGAAAGAGTAATCGCTTGGTTTTGAATAATCTCCATCACCAATATAGGTGTCAATAGTGATGACCTCAATTCCCATAGCATAGATTTCTCTAAGAGGAGCAATTAAGGCTTCTGTAGAGGATGGGCCAGTAAAAAGCAAGTCAATATCCCCACGGGTAGCTACAGTTTTTAAAATTGGAACTTGAATCTCAGGAGCCCAGGCTTTAGGATATTCCGAGACAAATAAATTAATTCCCAACTCATTGGCTTTCTTTTGAGCTCCCTTCCCTATCATAAAATAGAAAGGATCAGTTATGGTGGGGCACCAGGCGAACTTCAGTTTTTTTTCACTCGCCGCCAGAATACCCGAAGCAAGTGATAATGCTAAGATGCATACTAACATTGTTACAAAAATTTTTTTCTTCATCTGTTTTCCTGCACCGGGAAAATGTATCACTTAAAATAGTGAAGATTTACTCCGGCGCAATCCACCTCCTTTTTAGTAGTTTTTGGTAATATAGCCCATTTTATATAGTACCATAATGACGCTATGTCTCTTTTGATGTTTCTCTTCCCGGAGAATTTTCCTTTGATATGAGCTAATCTTGCCCGCTTTCTTACTTAGATTTGGTTAAAGTAGGCATCACCACCTCCTTTTATACTTTACGAATTTCCTCAGCTTTTTTATCCTGAAGTTCCTCTATCCTGGAAATGAACTCATCGGTTAATGACTGGATATCCTTTTCAGATCTCTTTTTCTCATCCTCGGAGATATCCTTATTTTTCTCCATCTCTTCAATTTTCTCCCTGGCTTCTCGACGCAAGTTTCTAATAGAAATCTTAGATTTCTCAGCCCATTGTTTAACAAGCTTTACAATTTCCTCTCGCCTTTCCTCAGTTAGAGGAGGAAGGAATAATCTGATGAAATTTCCATCATCACTGGGATTTATTCCCAGATTTGCTATTAGTATAGCCTTTTTTATACTTTCAATGAGAGATTTATCCCATGGTTCGACAACAATTAATCGGGGCTCAGGAATTGAAATAGTAGATAATTGATTAATGGGCAATTTAGAGTCATAATAGTCCACTTTAATCTCGCTTACCATGTCAGTTCTGGCTCTTCCTCCCCTCATAGTAGCATATTCTTTATCTAAATCTTCTCTTGATTGTTGCATTTTTTTCTTAATTTGTTCATAAACCTGTTTTGCTGTAACGATTTTTCCCTCCCTCTCTGTGAGCTC
>JAUWJJ010000204.1 GCA_030607765.1 Candidatus Aerophobota bacterium | reverse complement strand
AGTTATTTTTCGTAGAGATTTCATTTAGTGAAACCCGCTTCACTAATTGGTTCGATAAATCGAACCGCTACAATATCTGGGGTTTTCACCAACCCTCTTGAAGAATATGGAGCTATTCTAAGCCTATCTTGAAATTGCCAAAATATAATTTTACTTTTTGCCTTAGAAGAAAGGCATTTCCGAGGGTTAATTAAAGAATAAACAACGTGATTATCTTTTTGGGAATAGGGAAGAAGTTTTTCTGGGGATAGGACATCCTTTTTCATCAAGCTTTCCTAAATGGCTATCTTGAGTTTAACTTATTTGGTTAAAGTATAGCTCAAATCAGTGTTTTGTCAAACTTATGGGAGAAAAATGAAACCTGCAGGTTTAACGGGTCCGATAAATTAAGCCCCCTCCTCTTAACCCAATCTTCACCCCTACCTTATTTTAATTCACCCTCCCCTTAATCCCCTCCCTTCAAGGGAGGGGAGAGAAGGAATAATGATATATGCCTCCCCCCTCAAGGAGGCTGGTGAAAAAGTGGTTTTTTGTAGGGGCTTCATTTATGAAGCCCGCTTTATTAACGGGTTCGATAAATCGAACTTCTATAATATTTGGGTTTTTCACCACTCTCCAAGGGGAGAGGATAGAAGGAAGCTGAAAAGTGCGGACCGCTACAATACTGGGGTTTTCACCTCTCTTATAGGTTAAATAACTTTTTGGCATTCTGGGAGGTAACCTGGCGTAGAGTTTTTTCGGGGATTTCTCTCAAGGAAGATATTTTTTGAATAACATATTTTAAAAAGGCAGGTTGATTTCTTTTTCCTCTTACAGGTTGGGGAGCTAAGTAAGGAGAATCAGTCTCCACTACCAATCTTTCAATAGGAACCGAAACTGCTATTTTTTGTAGTTTCAAAGCTTTAGGAAAAGTTACAGGGCCCCCTAAGGAAATATATAAACCCATATCCAGGCAAGTTTGCATATTCTCCTTCGTCCCTGAAAAACAATGCATCACTCCCTGGTGAATTTCCTGTTGTTGAAGAATCTTTAAGGTATCTTTCATTGCTTCCCGGCTGTGGATGATTACCGGTAGGCTCTTTTGTTTAGCTAAGGTAAGCTGGTATTGAAAAACCTCTTTTTGGGTTTCCCGGGGTGAGTTTTCATAGTAATAATCCAGGCCTATCTCTCCCAGAGCAACAATTTTATCTTTTTTTAATGCCTGGTGAAGTTTTTCTTTTAATTTAGCTTGCAGGGAAGCATCATGAGGATGTATTCCCACAGCTCCGTAAATAAAATCGTATTTTTTCAGTAAATGGTAAAATACTTCCAATTCCTCAAAATCAGAACAAATACAGATAATCCCTGAAATTTCCTCTCGCAAGGAATTTTCAATAACATGAGTTCTATCTGTGTTAAAACGAGAATCTGCTAAATGAGCATGAGTATCAAACATTACCTCGCAAATCCTGATGAAGAAAGAAAAACTATCTTAGCTCCACCTTAACAATTCTTCAATTCCCCTTTAATGAGCTCTCCAGGGCTGCTATAGCTACCTTGAGTTGCTCATCGTTCGGCTCCTTGGTAGTTAATCTTTGCAGCCATAAACCAGGGGCAGCTAAGACTCTTACCAATTTACTATTTCTCTTTTTTCCACATATTTTTATTAGTTCATAAGAGATACCGGCAATTAAGGGAACAAAGAGAAGTCTAAATAACCGATCCGCCAAAGTATAAGGTCTTGGGAAAAAGATAAAAACTGCTATGCTTACCATCATCACTATTAAAAGAAAGTTAGTTCCACATCTTGGATGATGAGTTGAATACTTTCTGACATTTTCCAGGGTAAGGCTCTCACCCGCCTCAAGAGTAAAAATGCTCTTGTGCTCGGCTCCGTGATATTCAAATATCCTTCTCATACTCTTCCAGAAAGTTATTACCCAAAGATAAATAAGAAAAATTGTTATCCTTATCAATCCACTGGCAAGGGTAAATAAAAATCCCTGATGAATTCTCAAAAAACCGGTTAAAACCAAAGGCAAGTAAAAGAAAAGGAAAAGAGCAAGAACTACACCAAGGAAAGCTGTAAGAATTAACCATAAAGTGGTAAAAAATTCTCTCTTCTTTCCTTTTTCAGATGAAGATTCTACCTCCTCATCCTCTTCCTGCATAGCTACATCGGCAGAGAAGGTGAGAGTTTTCATTCCAATATACAAAGTTTCAATTAAAATTACTACTCCTCTAACTATGAGAATATTTAAAAATTTATACTTTTTCAAAAAGGATAGGTAAGGCTCCCTTTTAACTAAAATCTCTCCGTTATTCTTTCGCACAGCTACAGAAATATATCCGGGAGAACGCATCATTACACCCTCTATAACAGCCTGCCCTCCAACTTGCATATCTTTTGTTAGACTCCGTTTAACTTCCTCTTTCATTTAATTTCCTCCAGCCACCGGTTTAGCTTTTCTTTGTACAGTTCCAGTTCTATTCTTTTCCTCTTTTCCTTTTCCACTACCTCCGAGGGAGCCTTCTTTAAAAACTCAGAAGAGGAGAGCTTCTTTAAAATCCGGCGAAGTTGCTCATCAATCCTTTTTAAATTAACCCTCAATCTTTCCCTTTCCTCCTCTATTTTAACCAGTCCCTTAAGGGGAAGAAATATCTCTGTAGTGCCCACCACTGAGGAGGCCGATAGCTCAGGTCTGGATATATCTTTTCCTATAAAAAGCTGATTAGCTTTCACTAAATTTTTAATATAGGGGGAGTTTTCTTTTAAGATAGCTAAATTTTTCCCATCCCTATCTTTTATAAAAAGATCAACCTGAGAGAGTGGGGAAATCCCCATCTCTGACTTGATACCTCTAACCTCACTAATAATTTGCATTAAAAATTCCATTTCTTCCTCAGCCTGCGTATCCTCTTTGCCCCACTCTGGCCAGAAAGAGAGCATAATACTTTCCTTCTCCTCCAGTTTTTTGGGCAGAAGTTGATAAATTTCCTCGCTGATAAAGGGCATAAAAGGATGAAGGAGTTTTAATGTTCCCTTTAAAACCCAACAAAGGATAAACTGGGCGATGTAGCAAGAGTTGGCAACCTTTTTTTCCAAACGAGGCT
>JAUWJJ010000141.1 GCA_030607765.1 Candidatus Aerophobota bacterium | reverse complement strand
TCATTTTCTCAGCTCTCTGGTAATCCTTTTCCTCCTGATAAATTTTCCCAAGGTAAAGATATGAGAGGAGATTGGCATTATTTTTTTCAATAGCTTTTTGCAAAAATTCACAAGCCTCGCTTTTTTTCCCTTGTTGATAGCTTATCTCACCAAGATCTGCAAATATGTTGGGAAACTCAGGGGAGATTTGCTGCACCCTTCTCAGGAATTTCTCAGCTTCCTCAATGTTCCCTTGAATTTGAAATACCTTAGCAAGATTATAAAGAGAAGGAGCATGGGAGAGATTTTTATCAAGTTCTTTCTTGTATTCATCAACTGCTCTTGAGTATAGTTTTTGATAAAAATAAACATTCCCCAGTTGAAAATGAATTTCTGGATAAGCGGGATTTAAGTTTAAACACTCGTTAAGTTCTTTCTCTGCCAGAGAAAAGTTTTCCTGGGCAAGATAAACCAGAGAAAGGTTGTAATGAGCCTCAAAACTTTTAGAATTCAACTGGATAGCTTTTTTAAACTCCTCCTTTGATTTTTCGTATTCCCCTTGATGATAGTAAGCTACTCCCAGGTTAAGATGAATAGCAAATCCATCCTGAGAGAAAAGGGGAGAAGAAAAACAAAAGACAAAAATCAAAGAACCCATAAGGAGCCATTTTATTAATTTTTTAAAATCCGTCAGGTAATTAATATTCTTCCTTAAGCTCATAGATAACCTCCATTTTTATATTTATAGCATTTTTGTTTATTCCTGATGAAAAAGGAGGAAAAGGAGAAAGATGATATATCAACTTCTCTGCAGCTTTGTTTAATTCAGCATATTTGCTGGGTGAGATGATTTTCACATTCTCCGCCTTCCCGTCTTTTAGTAGCTTAAAGCTTACCTCAACCCCTCCCTCCTCTCCTTTTTTTCTGGCAAGAGATGGGTATTTTTTATTTTTGTTTATAATTTCAATAATTTCCTTAAGGTAGCTATTAATTAGCTTTGAGTAGTTGGTATCAGGTAAAAGGGGTTCCAGGAAATTATAAATAGAAGGACTGTTATTTTCTGGTAAAAAAACAAAGTTGGAAATAGATTCGGCTTTTTTGAATAAATGGTCCGGGGTAAAAGAGGAAGAAGAGAGTGGCATCTTGAGTACAGAGAAAGAGGAGGGTGCTACTCCTCTGTGGTAAAATTTTCCTTCTGGTAGCTTAGGGGGTGGAATTATTAAATTTTTGGAAGAGGAAAAGATAAAATTTTCCTCTGTCATAACCAAAATAAGTAGCTTTTTCTTTGTTGAAATTCTCTTAATTTGTTGATTTTTAAAAAAAAGAGAGACTTGTTCTTTTAGATATCCGGGAAGATTTATAGCGGTTGTGGTTTTAAAAAATGGGCGTTTTTCTAATTTAAACAATTTTTGAGGAACTTTAAGTTTCACATGGGGATAAGAAGTAATCTCTCTTTTTCTAAGAGAGAAAACCTCCTTCAGCTGATGAAATTCTGGAAAAGTTAAAATGCCAGTATTTTTCTGAAAAGAAAATGGTAGATGCTGGGTATTTAAAAAGTGATAATTCGTTAAAGAGTTGGGAGGAACAACCGGATTTTTTAAGTGGAGATATCTTAACGATAACGATTGGTAAATTAAAGGCTCTACCGGTAGATGATATTCTCTTATTAAACTTCCCCCTATTTTATAAATAAGAGGGAGTTTATTTTTTTTTAAACTAATTTTTTCACAAGTGGATGCTATTTTTCTTTTGCGGGCCGCAGGGAGAATTGGAAGGCTGTAAATCTTAAGTGAAGGCGATAAACTGGCAACCTTGAAAGAAGATTTCTCATCTCTCGACAGATTAAAAGAGAAAAAGTAGATAGGGGGATTTTGGTTCTGGAATATATTTTTTTCATGTGAAGAGGAAATTTTCTTTAGACGCTGGGAAATTTTTACAAATTCCCCTTGCCTTATTTTCCTTTCCAGTGGTTCCTCCTTTGGTATCTTTTTAAACCTGTATGTCATTTTAACCACATCAACCATAGCTTTACCTCTATCCTTAAGGGAAGGAAGAGGAACAATAAATAGTATTGAATTGAACAAAATCGAGATAATTATCCATTGTCTCATTTTTCTTTTTCCCCTGAAGCCTTCGGAAATTTTATTGTATTTTTCATTTATTTAGTGATACCTAAGTTTGGCTATCATTGAGGAGCCATTCCGAAAGAATGGGCGAAGCCTATGTTTCCCCCTCAATGCTTTCTTGTGTAGCTATACTTATCTGTTCAGCTCCTGCCTTTCCGGAAATATCCATAACCTGCACCGGGATTTTAAAGGGAACATTGGCATCTGCTTTAATGCTAATAACTTTGTTTTCCCTTTCCTCAAGTATCGCCCTTAAAAAAGATAGAAGAAATTCCATCTTAACTTTTCTATCATCTACAAAAATCTCGCCTTTCTTTGTGATCCATATACTCAGGCTCTCTTGAGCTTGTTTTGCTGTGGAGGATTTTGGAAGGTCAAGCTGCATTGCCTGCTTAGAACCAAGAGAGGTAAGAAGAAAGAAAATGAGAAGCAAAAAAACAATATCAATAAGAGGAGCTATCTCTAAAGATAAGGGAATTTTTTTTCGGACAATCACTTTCATCTTTTACTCTCCCTTAAAAACTCCTCTACATAAAAGACAACATCCCTCATTTGCAGAGAAATATCCTCCAGTTTCCCTTCCAGATAGTGGTAAACTATTAAAGTTGGTATAGCTACAGCAAGCCCTGCTGCTGTGGTGAGAAGAGCTTCCCAGATTCCTCCAGCCAGAGCTCCTGGATTTATAGCTTCTGCTACATTCCCCACCTTCATAAAAGCCTTTATCATCCCTATCACTGTGCCAAATAACCCCAAAAGAGGTGAGATATACCCAATTATTCCCAGAGCTCTGAGATTCTTCCCCAATGTTCTAATCTCCATTGAATTAAACTGGGAAAATAACTCTTCCTTTTCTTTCTGGGCAAGCTTATGGTTTTTAAGGGTAAGAGCACAGATTTTGGCCAGAGGACTTGTGTTTTTCTTGCAGATATTAAGGGCTTTTTCTATTTCTCCTTTTTTCAGGCAATTCTCAATTTTAGATAAAAATTGGGAAAGATTCAACCTTGCCCTGTGGAAGTTATAGAGCCTTTCCATAATTATACTTAAAGAGACAACCGAAAGAGCCAGAATTGGCCACATTATAAGGCCACCTTTTAAGAAAAACTCTATCAATTTATACTCCTTTTACGAGCCGGGTCTTGATACTTAACATAGGCATCAAGACCTGATCCCTTAAATATTATAAAGTGATCTCTATCCCTCCTTTTATAATTCTACCTGGCATAGGATAACCTTTTATATCTTCATACTCCTCATTAAGAAGATTATCTATATTAATAAAAATCTCAGTTTTTTTACTCAAATCAAAGATTAACTTAGCTCCAAGTAAGCTGTAAGAGGAAAGTTTTTCTGTATTTTCCCTATCGGTGTATCTTTCTCCTACCATCTCACCATCAAGGTAAAGATGAAGGTTATGCCTCATCTTATAATCCAGAGTCCAGAAAAACTTATCTTGAGGACGATAAAGTAAAAATTTCCCTTTAAATTCTTTTTCATCCTTTGTCTGAAGGTAAGTGTAGTTAAGGGAACAGGATAATTTTTCCCAGGGTATTAATTTTATTTCCCCTTCCAGACCTTTCAGTGATGCCTTATCTATATTTTGGACTTTCCATGTCCCGCTACCGGGTGATATTGGTGCCCAGCTTATAAGATCATCCACCTGCGTTGAGAAAAAGGTTAGCCTTCCTAAAATTTTAGGGGTAAACCCTGTTAGATACCCATTATCTAATGGGGTAAATATATGTTCAATCCCAATTTCATACCCTGAAGATGTCTCAGGTTTTAGATCAACATTTCCGAACATTCCCCATCCCCCGTAATCCTCATACCAGTAAAGGTCATTTACCGTGGGTGGTCTAAAAGCCTTGCCCCAGGAAGCTCTCAATGAAGTTGATTCCTTTAAATTATAGATACATGATACACGGGGGCTTATCCTGGAACCATAAACTGAATTATTGTCGTACCTTGCTCCAAGAAAAGAGGTAAGCTCAGGAAATAATTTTACCTCATCCTGCAAATATAAAGCACTGGAAGTTAATTTTCTTTCCCCTCCGATTGTCTTTGCATTCACATTATCATCTTTCCAGTCAATCCCCCAGATGAAATTATGTCTTGCGTTAAAGGGGATGGTATACTGAAAATTTACCCCATAAGTTTTGTTCTTTATTGTATTTTTTGTACCATAAGCATGGTCTTCAGAAACAATTTGATATTGGTTGAGAAAACTCTTGAGTAAAAAATCAGATTGTTTCCATTTTCCTGCATAAGTAATATCAAATGAACTTCGTTTATTCTCCTGAGTTGCAGTCAAAGAAGGCCAGGCAAGGGATCCT
>JAUWJJ010000116.1 GCA_030607765.1 Candidatus Aerophobota bacterium | reverse complement strand
TACAGCTTGCTTGATATTGCCGGTATCTGTTGGACCTGTGCAATCAGGAGTCCAAAGGGATGTTTGAACATGCTTTCTTACCTGTAATCCAGGGGGCGAAGTACCGCCCGAAGGGTTATAAGGATCGTCACTCTCATTTACTGGTCCACTCCAACGGGCAAGATAAGCTGTGCTGATATCCCGATTCCCACCATAACAGGGACCCCAATTAAACCCATGGAGGTTCTTCATGTTATTTTCAGAAAAATCCCAGGTTTGACTTCTGTCTCGCAAGAGCCAGGACTCAAGTGAACCATAGGTAGCAAAAGCCCAGCAGGAACTACAACCTCCCTGATCCTTAACTTCCGTCAGCCAGCCCAAAGTTCTCAGATCATAAGATACCGGTTGGGTGAGTTGTTCAACTTCTGCAACAACACTTAAACCTTTAGTATGACTCATATCCAGTGGTCCAGGAATAAAACCTAAATGATATCCTTCAGCAGTAACCATTTTTGGTGCTTTTCCCAACCGGACCAGGTCAATATATTTTTGGAACGCTGGATTGATTGGCGCAAGACGCAACTCATTTTCATTGGCAAAGGCTGGTATCATCATCAGAGCAAACAACAGTGTACATAAAACTATCAGATACCTACCCCAGTTTGAAAATTTCTTCTCTGTTAAATAATTTAACATCTCAATCCTTCTCTCTTAATAAACTGTATAAAGTGAATAAGTACCATTCTGTAAGCTAAGAATAAATTCATCTGTCTGATAGAATGAAAAGGGAACTTGCTTTCTTTGGTATAAATTCCAAATAATAAGCCCAGCTTTTCATTCGAAAAGCTGGGCTTATCCCCAATATATATAATTTGTAATTCTTCAGTAGCCCAGCCATCTTTTTTCCAGATCTGTAGCTCTGCGTCTTATTCTTTCGAATAGTTTGCCTTCTCGATTGTTTTTCCTATGAAAACTTATTAAAGATTTTTCAGCTTTACAACAAGAAATAATCTGATTTAAATATATCTTTCGTTTTAAATTGAGGTAGTTTTTAAGAACACCTCTCCTTGTATTTTAATCTAACCTTACCAGCAAGAAATAAAAGAAAATTTATAAATATTAATTTTAATTATATTATAGAAAAAATCAAAAATTTTGTCAATCAGTCACCTCAAATGACATAGCTATAATATGTCATACTTTTTGCAAAATAAAAATGTCATACCCCTGCCATAGCTAAAGCATTAACTTTAGAAGGAATGTATCTTCTCTCTCGCATGGGAATAAGTCTGTAGTTAAGTTTCTCTCCCTGGTAAAAAGCTCTCAAAGAATACTCAAAATATTTTGAAGTAGAGCAGTTTTATCGAAAAGCACTTAATTTTTAGACTCTGCCCCTAAAAAAATCCTAAAATGAACTTAAAGTAGGAGAAACTTGTGAATAAATAATTGTATTTTAACTTTCCCTAAGGGTCTCTTATAGAAAAGTTGACAAATTCTTGGAATATAATAAAAATGATAAAGCTAAGATACAGTAAAAGAGGGGATAAAGGGATGAAAGAAAACTTTTTTAGGTATGAGTATGGGGTGATAATATCTTGTGATGTTGAAAGCTTAAGCATTCTTGAAAATCTTTTAAAACAGACCCTGGATATAGAAGGAATGGTAGGGTATAAAGTCGGTTGCATCTTGGCATTAAGATATGGGCTCCCAGAGGTAGTTAAGACAATCAGGAAATACTCTAATTCCCCTGTTATATACGATCACCAAAAGGCAGGTACGGATATCCCAATGACAGCACCAGATTTCGCAAAAGTCTGTAAGAATGCAGGAGTCGAGAGTGTTATTGTTTTTCCTCAATCTGGACCTGAAGCCGAGAGATTTTTCATCAATTCTATCTTAGAGGAAAGGATGATTCCTATTATTGGTGGAGAGATGACACATCCAAAATACTTAGCCAAAGATAGCGGTTTTTTGAGGGATGAGTCTCCTCTTGAAATGTATAGATTAGGGGCTAAATTGGGAGTTAAGTATTTTGTAGTTCCAGGCAATAAACCTGAAAGTATACAAAGGTATAGTGAACTCTTATCCGAAGTGATTGAAAAACCATGTTTTTTATTACCAGGGATAGGAAGACAAGGAGGTAGTATAGAGACTGCTTTTCAGGCTACTAAGGGAAAACCGTCCTATGCAATAATTGGTTCAGCAATTTATAAAGCAGAGGATATAAGAGAGGCAGCGAAGAATTTTTGTAAAGTTGCTTTGAACTTTACAAAAAATAAAAATCGGAAGATATGAGAAAAGAAATAAGTAAAATTGTTTCAACACTATTATGGGAGACTAAAGCAATTAAAGTTTCTCCACAGAAACCTTTTAGACTTGTTTCTGGTAATTACAGTCCTGTATACATTGACTGTCGGGTTTTGATTTCTCATCCTTTAGCTCGAGATATGATAACCAGTTGTGCTTATTGGCTATATGAAAATGAAAAACTTCATGCCGATTATATTGCTGGAGGGGAAACTGCAGGAATCCCCTATGCTGCATGGCTGGCTGATAGGATCAAAAAACCTTTTATTTATGTCAGGAAAGAACCAAAGGGGCATGGTCTGACAGCACAAATAGAGGGCGATGTAAAAGAGGGCAAAAGCGTTTTGCTTTATGAGGATTTGATCACTGATGGTAAAAGTAAAGTAAATTTCATTCAAGCTATAAGGAGAGCTAAGTGTAAAATTAATGACTGTTTAGTTATATTTGATAGAGAGCAGGGAGGAGTAGAATCTCTTAGGCAAGAAGGAGTTAGGTTACTTGCTTTGTCCAAATTAGAGGATACCTTAAAATTTGGTAAAAATAGTGGCTATCTATCTAATTTAGGTCATCAAGAAATAGTAAGTTATTTAAAAGATCCACAAAAGTGGCATATGAGGAAAGGATATAAGTTTAAATAAGAAGTTCAAAGGATGGTCTTCCAAATTTTCTAAACAGGGAAAATCAAAAGTCAAGTGGAGCCTACCAGATTACTCCAACCTAATCTGTTCAGCCACAGGGGTGCAGTCCATTTTTTAAGTTCTTCGAGCAGATCAATACGCAGGTATGGGTTTTAGTAAATTTGCCATAAAATAAATATTTCAAAGAAACCTTGCTTGGGAGGATAAAAGATGAAGGCAATGATACTTAAAGAAACCTGGCCAGTTGAGAAAGAGCCTTTAGGAATAGCTGACCTGCCGGTTCCCAGCTTAAATTCAAAGGAAATTTTGGTGAAAGTTTCAGCTTGTGGGGTTTGTCATACTGAACTTGACGAAATTGAAGGGAGGATTCAATCGAAACTTCCCATAATTTTAGGCCATGAAATTGTTGGAAAAGTGAAAGAATTGGGTTTGCAGGTAACTAAATTTAAAAAAGGAGATCGAGTAGGAATTGCCTGGATTCACTCCAGTTGCGGAGAATGCAGTTTCTGTCGAGAGGGAAGGGAAAATTTATGTGCTAAATTTAAAGCTACTGGTTGTGATGTTGATGGTGGCTATGCTGAATTTACCCTTGTCTCAGAGGATTTTGCCTATCCCATCCCTGAAATGTTTTCTGATTCTCAGGCAGCTCCTCTTTTATGTGCTGGAGCAATTGGGTATAGAGCTTTAAGGCTAAGCAATCTTCAAGATGGTCAAATTCTTGGTCTTTTCGGTTTTGGAGCCTCAGCTCACATTGTTATCCAAATAGTTAAGTATAAATATCCAAACTCCAAAGTCTTTGTATTTACCAGACCTTGGCAGGAAGAGCATCGAAATTTGGCCAGGAGATTGGGTGCTGACTGGACTGGAACAACTGGAGATACTTCCCCAGCTAAGCTCAACTGTGCAATTGATTTTACTCCTGCCTGGGGACCAATAGTCTGTGCCTTGAGAGCTTTAGAAAAAGGAGGCAGAGTCATCATAAATGCAATTCGAAAGGAGGAAAAAGATAAGAACTCTCTCCTAAAATTGGATTATGCAGGACATCTTTGGCTGGAAAAAGAAATAAAAAGTGTGGCTAATATCACCAGAAAAGATGCTCAGGATTTTTTACCTTTAGCAGCGCAGATTCCCATTTTACCCAAGGTCCAGGAATTCAGGTTAGAGGAGGCTAACAGGGCTTTAATTTTGCTTAAGCAAGGAAAAATTCAAGGAGCTGGCATTTTGCGAATACCTGATTAAAAATTGTTTTTTTAACCTCCAATCCTCTTTATTAAAGGGTTAAAAAAGTAGAGTTCTTGAAAAGCATTGTATTAATACCTGATGATTTCTTAAAGTAAGGGGATGTGTAACAAGGAGGGGGAAATGAGAATAGGCATCTTAAGTGACAGTCACGGAAATTTAAAAAATTTGGAAAAGGCAACTAAATATCTTATTGAGGATGAGAAAGTCGAAGTCTTAATCCATTTAGGAGATGACTATGATGATGCTAAGGTTTTGGAAAAGTTTCCAGTGAGGGTAATTAAAGTCCCCGGAGTATTTAGCTCTTATTATCAAGATCCAGTTATACCAAATCGGCTCATCGAGGTTTTCCAGGGGAAGAGAGTCTTGATTAGCCATACCCAGAGTTCTCATAAAAATGACTTAGCGAGTGATTTGAAACCAGAAAAGGTGATCGCTAAAAAGGAAGTTGATTTAGTTTTTGTCGGTCACACCCACATTCCTAAAATTGAGGATAGAACTGGGATTTTAATTTTAAATCCCGGCCATTTGAAAAAAGAGGATAAAAAGGGTTATTTGCCGAGCTTTGCTTTAGTGGACCTCGGCAAAGGAAGGGCTAAAATTTTTGATTTGGAGGAAAAGACAATAATTGATGAGAAGGCTTTTTAAAGGTTCTTGCACATTGTTGATTTTTTCTTGGCTTTGCTATGTTATCTTGTAGTGCCAAGGAAGAAGGCAAAATTTATTTAATCCCGTTAGGAAAAGTTGAAGGAGACCTACTTAACTATTTAGCTTACCAGATAGTCCAAATCAGGGATTTGTTAAATTTGATGCATGTCTTAACTCATGAATAAGTATAGCTATCACAATTTCATTTATTCTATTTTAACCTTACTGTCAGCAAGCACCGAGAGAATTTCACCAAAAAATATTCTATG
>JAUWJJ010000123.1 GCA_030607765.1 Candidatus Aerophobota bacterium | reverse complement strand
CCCATAATTTATGCAAGACAACAAAGATCCTAACAGAATTTCATTCTAATACCAAATCGGTCACGGTGCTCACAATTCCCTTCAGAGATCTCAATCTATCTACTACTGCCAACAGAATATCCTCATAATTATCCGCTTCAACTAAGACTAAGATATCCTGAGCCCCTGTAGTTAAATCTGCTGACTTTACCTCGGTAAAGCGAAGCAAGGCATCTCTTACACCTCTTTCCTTTCCCATCTCTGTCTTAATTTTCAGATAAGCCCTGGCCATTAGTATCACCTCTTTTTTAATATTCTTTAAACACTTAAAATCAAGCATGACTAAAAAGTTTCTTGGCGTCTTTAAGTAAATCCCTTACCGTCATTTTCCCCTTCTTTTAAGCAAACTTTTCCTCAAGTTTTTCTTTTACCTCGGGGGTATAATCAATTATTAACACCCCTTGCAGATGATCAATTTCATGTTGAAGAGCATGGGCTAACAAATCTTTTCCTTCTATCTCTACTCTATTGCCTTCCTCATCCCATCCTTTTACTTTTACCTTTTTTGCCCTTTCCATTTTTACTGTAATTCCGGGTAAAGAAAGACACCCCTCTTCTAAAATACTTTTTCCTTCTTTTAACAAAATTTGTGGATTGACAAGCTTTACCAATCCTTCTCCCACATCAACTACAATAAACTGAGAATTTATTCCAACCTGAGGAGCGGCTAACCCTACTCCTTCAGCTTTATACATAGTTTCTGCCATTTGAGCTAAGATTTTTCTTTCTCGAGGACCAACTTTTTCTATTTCTTTACATTTTTCTCTTAAAATGGGATCGGGATACTTTCTTATTGGATAAACCGGCATTTTAGATTCCCTCTTCCAATACTCTATTTTTCTCATCCAGCACGATTATCTTTGGTTTCAAACTCTTACTCTCTTCCTCATTTGTTAGAGCATAACAGACAATTATTACCCTATCTCCAACTTGAGCTAATCTTGCTGCCGCTCCATTTATACAGATCTCACCCTCATCTCCCTTAATAGCATAAGTGCTAAATCTTGCCCCACTGTTTAAATTAAATACCTCAACTTTTTCCCCGGGCAAAATATCAACCTTTTTTAAAAAATCCTCATCTATAGTAATACTTCCTTCATAATCCAATTTTGTTTTGGTAACTGTAGCCCGATGAATCTTTGATTTAAGAATTAACCTGAACATATTATTCCTCTTTTTAAAGTGGTACTTAAACTTACTGTTATTTTATAAAAATAGGTGTCTTTGTCAACTTATAAAGGGGATAGCTTCAGGAAAAATTTGGGAAGAGAGCTCTAAAGGATGGCTTTATTTTAAAAAAAGCAAGATAATTAACTTTCCACTTTCCTACACCTGCTTAGAACTAAAGTTAGAACAGATAGGTTTCCCAATATTAGTAAATTTTAATCTATCCCTTAGTTTGTTTCTCGTTTAATAGCAAGATAACCTTTTCGGTTAAATCTAATCGTTTCTTTGGAGAAGTGTATAGAAGCATCCCTTTGTCCAGAATGAAATCACAGTTTTCCTGCTCAGCAATAGTTTTTATCACCGCCAGGATATCACGGAGTATCTCTTCCATGTAAGACTTCTTTTGCCTTGATAGCGCCGTGCTCGCCTGTTTTTGCCAGGCGCGCAGTTCCCCCTCCTTTTCCTCTATCCTCTTTGATCGTTCCCTGACAGCTTCCACAGTAAGAAGCGACTCTTGAGCTTTGAGTTTAGCTTTCAATTCTTCAATTTCTTTCTTTCTCTGCAAGAACTCCCCTTGATTTTGTTGAGATTGCTCTGTAAGTTTCTGTTGCATCTTCTGATACTTCTTGTATTCTTGAATCACCGTCTTAAGATCCACAAATCCTATATTTGCTGTAAGTTGTGTTCTCCCTGTCAGAGAAAAAAAACTCACAAAAAAGATAGTAAAGATGAGAAACCAGACCATTCTTATACAGCCCCTCTCTTTCTTTTCCATATACTCCTCCTTTATTCTTGAGTGAGTAGTGCCAAAACTTAACCACAAAGAACACAGAGAATTAATATTCCCTCTGCGCACTCTGTGTTTCATATTTTCTTTATTACTTATTAATAAAATGAAAAAGGGAAGGGATTTCCCCTTCCCTTTTCACCCTCTCCTCATTAAGGTTTTCTCTAACCTTAAGAAGATCTATTTGAATAAAAATGTCACTGAAAGGATCCACTTTTGCATCTTAGCCAGATTCGAGAAGTGCATCAGGTCAATCCGGATGTTTTCTGTAGGCATATAACTTGCTCCAAAACTGTAAGTGGTACGAGTAGATACATTGCTCCATTCCTCTGTATCTGTAGTAACAGTAGTTTCTGTATCAGTGGGACAGGGATTGGGATAATAGTAAGTGTAGGTAGTTCCATCAGCATATTCATAGGTGATAGTGCAATTCCCTTCAGTATCGTATTCCTCGGTTACAGTGTAGTTATCACAGGTAGCAGGTCCTGTATATTCTTCTACTATTGTATAACTTGTGTCTGCATTCCAGGTTGTCGTATAAGTCTCACCATAACCATCTGAGTAGCTCCAGGATTCAGTTTCAGTTCTAACAAAAGTATCTTCCTTATCAGTTGTAGTTGACTTAATTTTCTCCTTACCTCTTGTAATGCGAGTGGAGGCTCCCAATCTAAACCTTACCTTTTCCCAGTTAAAGGGCATAAACTCAACTCCCACAGGGACAATCAATGACTGAGTTGAACCATTTGCCTCATAGCTAATTGTTCTGTTGTTATTACAGGTCCCTTCACTCTCATAACTGTATTTCCCCCAACCACTATCAGAGGTTGGTGGGTCCGAAGTCCCCCAAGCCCAATCAAGCTCACCTTCTCTCGATCTATTGACATCTGTGATAATAGGCTGGACTTCTCCAGAGCTGTTCCAGTTATAATTTTCCACTTTCACTCCCAACCCAATGACTGTAGTTCCCTTATTAAATTCTGTACCAATTCCTGCATTAAATCCATTCCAACTGATATTACCTGAGTCAATCAGTAAATTACTTTCCAAATCCCCACCACCAATCAATGAAAAACTTAAATCTCCAGTTGCAACATAAGCAGGAGAGATAGCATAATCTGTATATGTGCCTACCAAAGCAAAATCTGTATCCCAGTCCCAGGATCTTTCATACTTTCTCTCTATATTGTAGTCTCCAGATCCAGAAATGGATTGTCCAAAACCTTTTAAAGTCCATTCAGTTGACCAGGGATAAGCCAGGCTCAAAGAAATTTTAGTATCAGTTAGATCCTCAGTATATTCCCCAAAATCTTTTCGGTGTCTTTGTATTTCCCAATTGGGCCATCGATCCCAATCAAGGTCACAACAACAGTCATACCACAACTCTATCACTCCCTCGTAGTCTATCTCTCCTTTCCACTCATTGATATAGTCCTCATAGAAAAAACGAGTTTCTCCTTCTTCTATCCCTTCCCACAGCCATTCATACCAGGTCTCATTTACACTTAACTTGCTTTTTGACTGCTCAAAAGTTGCACCAATGCGAAAACTGGGAAAATCATAATTTAATCCCACAGCAAAAAGAGTATCATTTAAGCTTAAATCAAAGTCCTCAGATTCAGAGTAACTGTAACTGTAGGTATTATCAATATCAGCAGTTACTATTTCGTGTGCAGTTGGAGGGGATAAAGGACTACCATAGTCCCAGGTCTCATCTGAATAGGTGTAAGTCTCTGTTCCCTCATCACTATAAGTATATTCCCAGCTATTACTAATATCTACACTATCAAGGTGCAATCTAAAACCAAGGCTTAGATTACCTGTTTTGTAGCCAAAAATCGGCATCCACTCAGATTTATCAAATTTCTCAGATTCCTTATAACTCTCAGTTTCAGTCCCCACAATAC
This sequence comes from Candidatus Aerophobota bacterium, assembly GCA_030607765.1. The sequence goes on along the minus strand of JAUWJJ010000123.1, from coordinate 971 downwards.
TGGCATCATAGCTGCATTCCTCTACTGGTGGCTGAAGTGGATCATTCCAATAGTAATCAGTGTAGTGGTTATCAACCTCATAGTCATATTTCTCTTCACTTTTCCACTCCTCAGTCGATTCACGTCGTGCCATCTCAGCTATCGCTCCAAGCCTTAGATTCTTGAGAGAGAAAATACCTCCCAGCAAAAGCTCTGATTCCCAATAGGTAGTGGTACCATCACAGTTGTTTTGATCCAAGAATTTGTCAAAACAAGGCTCCCCTTGAAGATTACTCAAATTAGTGTAAATTCTAACCCCATCTATCTCCATAACATTAGCTGGATTGAGAAACAGGTCTGAATACTCATCGCTGATAAAATAGGTCAGATCATCACTCATCCCATCGAGTCTCAAAGATGTTCTAGAAATAGCCAGGGCAGATCCAGTTGCTACCGCTAATATCAGGGCTCCAACTAATAAAATACCCAACTTTTTTCTTATTTTTCTCATTTTATTCCCCTTCTTCTCAATAGATTTTACATTTTTTTCCTAACAATTTCTCCTTTACTATCAATCTCATCCAATCTCATCTACACTTTTTTGCACATCACCTCCTTGGTTTAATCTTTAGTTCTTCAATAAATACTATTTTTTGCCAGGAAAAAACAATCTTTCAACGTAATCTCACAACACTTTGACTAATTTTCCCGGCACTTTCACTAAAACACTGTGCTGAAAAAAGAACAAATCTTCAATTTTAGCTGACAAAGGACTCCTTGTGTGTAAGCACCACTGATTTCCTTAAGGATAATTTTAACCCAAATGATATTTTTGTCAACTACCTATCATTGCGTAATAGGTAAGTTTTCAAAAAGGATTTTGGCAAATCCCTGCGGATAGCCAACCTCGTCTTTATCCCTCAAATGTAGTTCAGGCCTTTAGGCCTGATGAATTTGAGCAGACCTGAAGGTCTGCACTACATTGTTAGCTT
>JAUWJJ010000164.1 GCA_030607765.1 Candidatus Aerophobota bacterium | reverse complement strand
ACTAATTTGTGACTATCTGGAACTTGTCTGGGGTGCCGGAGGTGCTTTCCTGGGTGAGGAAGGGAATGTAGCTCTGGATAAAGACAAGGATGCTGTGGATGCTTTAAAGTTTATGTATGATGTAATTCACACTTACAAAATCTCCCCTCCCGGGGTAACCACTTACCAGGAGGAGGAATCACGCTACGTTTTCCATAATGGTAACGCCATATTCCACAGAAACTGGCCCTATGTATGGACTCTGGCTCAAAGGGAGGATTCTCCTGTTAAAGGCAAGACAGGAATTACCCCTATGGTTCACAAGGAAGGCTACAGAAGTTCTGCCTGCCAGGGTGGATGGGGCTTTTGTCTTTCCAAGTTCAGCAAGAATAAAGAAACTGCCTGGACCTTTGCACGGTATGCTACCAGCTATGAAGGTCAAAAATTTATTCACTTCACTGAGGGAGTTATTCCTAACCGACATGCTCTATTCGCTGATCCGGATATTCTTGATGAGAGTCCCCATTATCCTGCTCTCTGGAGGATACAGATAAATGCCCGAACAAGACCTCAATATCCATTCTATGCTCAAATTTCAGATATTCTGCAAAGATACGTTCATGCTGCAATTACCGGGGTTATGAAGCCTGAGTTTGCTATCAGTCGTGCTGCAGCAGAGATTAAAGAGTTGTTAGGTCGCTAAACAATAGGCGGGGTGGAAAGAGTTTTCCCTGCCCTGCCGAATAATTATGAAAAAAGAATTTCAACTCACAGATAAGCAATTTGGATATCTTCTTCTCATTCCAGCAACTGCCTTTTTTTATCTGTAATTATCTATCCTATAGCTCGCAATGTATATCTTAGCTTCCACCAAAAAAGTATTATCACTGGAATGCAACCGCAATTTGTGGGAGGGAGTAACTACTTCAGAATCATAACTAAGGACCTCTGGTTTAAAAATGCTCTCTTTAATACCATTAAATTTACTTTAATTTCAGTATCTATAGAGTTTATTTTAGGATTGGGTTTTGCTCTTGTTCTTAATTTCCCCTTTAAAGGGAGAAATTTTGCCAGAGCTGCGGCCATCCTTCCCTGGGCTTTGCCCACTGCAGTTATGGCTACGGCCTGGAGGTGGATCTACAATGATATGTATGGGGTGTCCAATGACATTCTTTTGCGGCTGGGAATAATTAATGAGGCTGTTGCCTGGTTAGGTAATCCAGCAACAGCTATGTATGCAGTTATATTTGCTGATGTGTGGAAAACCACCTCATTCATCACTCTCATACTTCTGGCTGGTTTGCAATCTATTCCCAAAAGCCTCTACTCCGCGGCTGAGGTAGATGGAACAAATGTGTGGCAAAGGTTCAAGCATGTTACCCTTCCCTTACTCAGGCCAGCTATAGTTCTTGCCCTTCTCTTTCGCACCTTACAAGCCTTTGCTGTTTTTGATCTAATCTGGGTACTTACCCAGGGAGGACCTACAGGAACCACGGCAACTCTCTCTGTATATATATATGATTATATCTTTCGCTATTTAAAACTGGGATATGGGGCTGCGCTAAGCATGATGGTGTTCTTTTTTGCCTTAATTATCATCTTTGCTATCCTGGCATTTAGACGTCGAGAGGTGGAAATATGAGAATTAGTAAAAAATCTGTTTATTTTACAAAAGGGGTCGTTTTCTACTTTGTGGTGGTAATTATTATGGCCTTTAGCCTTGCTCCTTTCATCTGGCAGGTTATAACTTCCATAAAACCCTCCGGGGAGATTTTTACAAGACCCGTGGTATACATTCCTTCCCGCTTAGATTTCAGTGCTTATGTAAAGATTTTTATCAAGCGTCCCTTTGCTATACAGATAATAAACAGTATTGGTATTACCTGTATAAGCACTTTTATCTGTGTATTTGTTGGCTCATTAGCTGCCTACGCTATTGCCCGCTTCAACCTTTTAGGAGGGAAGGGAGTTCTTCTTAGTGTATTAGTTATCTCCTTTTTCCCACCCATCGTCCTTATTGTTCCTCTTTACGAGATAATAAGAAGCGCTCATCTTACCAATAACTGGCTGGCCTTAATTATACCTTATGTAACTTTTAATCTTCCCTTTACTCTGTGGGTGATAACCAGTTTCTTCCGTCAGGTCCCCCATAGTCTGGAAGATGCTGCTAAGGTGGATGGACTAAGCCGCCTGGGTATTCTTTTTAGAATAATTATGCCTCTGTCTGCTCCCGCTCTGGCTACCACAGCCATCCTTGTATTTATTTTTTGCTGGAATGAGTTTCTGTTAGCCCTTACCTTTATGACCAAAGATAGCTCTCGCACCATCCCTGTGGGCATTGCTATGCTATCCGGGGCCTCTTATTATGAGATTCCCTGGGACCAAATCTCAGCGGCAACAGTATTAACCACCTTACCTTTAGTAGTTTTTGTAGTTATTTTCCAGAGAAAGATTGTGGAGGGTTTGGGTGCTGGAGCAATCAAGGGGTAAAGATAAAGGAGTTTTTTTCTTAAGGCAATTAGGCAAATAGGATGGTAACCACATCAAAAAGATCGGCTATTTGCCTTACTGCTTTTACTTTCCCATCATTTTTTCGCTAACAACTGCAAATTTTGCCGGTCTTGGTCCATACGGTTTCTGATTATACCTAACACCGCTTTTAATTAAATAATCAACTAAATCTCCAATATTTTCTGTAGTGCCTGCCATAACAAGTGGTTTCATAATTTCTTTTCTTAGCTGTCCATTAGTTTTTAGCGCTTCAACAGTTTCCTTCCAGGATTTATTATCCCTGCCCATTACCCTGATTCCTTTAACGCCATCAAGGTTTAACTCTTCGACTTTTGCCCTACCAGTTACAAACGTGTAAATATCTACATTGGTACCTGGAATCATAACCTTTTCCCCTCCGATATTATTTATTTGATAACATTGAACTCGCAGGTATCAGGATTCCATGTATTCCTTTTTAATTGTTTTTTTCATATTTTTCATCTCATCCAGGTATTCTTCTTTACTTTTTTTTCTCTCTTTCAAAACTTGCTTTGCCAAATTTGCTTTTTCGTATAGGAGATCCACTATACTCATAGCCATTATTTTAGCTGGTATTATATAGGCCATTTCTCTATCTACAACTTTGAAATCCTTCGAGTGTAATCCTCCTTCAAATCCTCCTATGAATGGTTGAATTCCTGGAATTATTTGGGTAACGTCACCTATATCACTGGATCCAGCACTGTGGAAATGAGCTTCGCTTACATTCTCTCTCCCTATAATTTCTGAAGCGTTATTTGAAAATATTTTTGTCATTACATCGTTTGAAAGCAGAGGCATATATCCAGGTAGATCACCTATCTCAATGTTACATCCTATGGCAATTGCTCCAGCTTCAAGCGCTCTGTTAACTTTTTTGTTAGTCTCCATAAGTACATCCATATTTTTTGCTCTCACGTAGGACTCTACTATAACCTCGCTTGGAACTATATTTACTCCTTCCCCACCCTTGGTTATTATTGGATGAACTCTAATACAATCATCATCTCTGAAAGTTTCTCTTAAAGAATTTATAGCTTGCAGTCCTATCATAGCTGCGTTTAATGCATTTATTCCCTTTTCTGGTGCAGCTCCCGCGTGAGACCCTCTCCCTGTATATCTAACAATTTTTCCAATGAATCCATTCATACTCAAATTTATCTGAATAAATCTATTCGGTGTGTTGGGTGCAGGATGAAACATCATTACCATATCTACATCATCAAACTCTCCCAATCTAATCAACTCCTGTTTTCCTCCAAGAAACTCTATCTTACCTTCTTCCATCAATTTTTTTCTAAATTCGATTTCTATACACTCTTCAGCCGGAACCGCAAAAAGCTAAGATAGAGTTTCTTGGAGGAAAACAGGAGTTGATT
>JAUWJJ010000017.1 GCA_030607765.1 Candidatus Aerophobota bacterium | reverse complement strand
TTTCCTCTTTTTCAGGAATTAAAAAGCATTATTTCAAAAACTTCTGGTGTTCCAAGAATGCTTAAAGAGTCCTTAAAGAAAATACAAGGAATAGAATATGCTTTTATTTATGGCTCTTTTGCTAAAGGTGAGGAAAGAGAGACAAGCGATATAGACCTATTTATTATAGGTAAAATAGATGAGGGGAGACTTATCGATGAAGCTAATAAACTTGAGAAAAAATTACAAAGAGAAATAAATTTCACTCTTTATGAAAAAAGTGACTCTGAACAAAAGAAAAAAGAAGGCAACCCATTTATTTTAGAGGTTATAAAAGAGCGGAAGATATTTTTGATAGGGGACAAAAATGAATTATAGCACCACATTTAAAAGATTGCTTAACCGTGGTCTAATAAAAAAACAAAAAGTAAATTTTAATCAAATTGATGCACTTTTATTTCGAGCAAAGAAAGATTTGATTGCCTCAAAGGCTAACTTAAAAATTGATGAAGAAGTAACTTATAATTATGCTTATTTAGCAATGCTTAGATGTGGCAGAGCAATAATGTTTATGAAGGGATGTAGGCCAACTGATGGTCAACAACACAAAATTGTTATAGAATTTACGGGAAAAATTCTTGGGGGGAAATTTATAAATATTGTTAAAAAATTTGATAATATGCGGCGAAAGCAAAATTAATTTACTTACGATCCCTTTCTTCCCGTCTCAAAGTTGGAGGCTAAAAATGCTTTAAGGACTGCAGAAGAATTTATGAAAAAAATTATAGAATTAGCTAAAAAAGAAAATCCTCAGCAAAAGTTTAATTTTTAAGTAGTCACAACCTTTAAATTTGGAAAGGACGTCAAGAGTAAAATATGATTGAAGATGCAGTTGTTAAATCATTAAAAATGTAACTTTTCCCATTTATATGAGGTGCACATCTATCCTTGCTTGCCTTTTTACTTAATTATGATAAGATAATCTTTAAAATTGGGGTTGTCAGGAAAGAAGATATGTTCGAAAATGTTAAAGTTGTTTTTGATAGAGACCCGGCGGCCAGAAATATCTGGGAAGTTTTACTTTATCCAGGTTTACATGCTATTTTTTGGCACAGAATTTCTTATTTTTTGTATCTTCACCACTTTAAATTCTTAGCTCGTTTAATTTCCCAGATTGTTCGCTTTTTTACCGGGATAGAAATCCACCCCGGAGCTAAAATTGGTAAAAGGTTCTTTATTGACCATGGAATGGGAGTAGTTATTGGAGAAACTACTGAAATTGGAGATAATGTTACTCTGTTCCAGGGAGTTACCCTGGGAGGAACGGGTAAGGCAAAAGGTAAAAGACACCCCACCTTGGGAAATAATGTAATGGTATCTACAGGAGCTAAAATTTTAGGAAATATAAGAATTGGAAATGATGCGAAAATAGGAGCCGGATCTGTAGTAATTAAAGATGTTCCTTCTGATGCTACAGTGGTAGGAGTTCCAGGTAGAATTATTAGGCATAGAGGGAAAAGAGTACCCGGGGTTAGTTTGGACCATGGAGATTTGCCCGATCCTATTCTGGAAAGATTAAAAGAGTTTAGAAGAGAGATAAATGAGCTGGAAAAGGCAGTCCATCTCTGGAAAAAAGCAGGAGAAGAAAAGATTCCTAAAGATAAAAAAGACTCTGACAGGGCAGCTAAAGAGACCTCTTCCCTTGAAAACTCCTGAAGAACAATCCTTGGAGAAGAAAATATCCGATACTACTTAAAAGAAAAGTAAATTCCCACTCTCCGAGAAGAAAGAAAAAAAATTGATTTATACAGTTCGCTCAACTCATCTTTTTTACAGAGAAAAGGCTTGTTTTCTCTGGCAATTGTAGCTGCCCAATTCATTGGGCGGTTTTAATGCGCCGATAAATCGGCAAGCTACAGCTCACAATGACGGATGAGCAATCCTTCCATTTTTTAGGAAAACTTACCTGTTACCAGGTAAAAAAGTAAAGCTTGACTTTGAAGAGCTAATATATTATATTGAAATATAATTAATTTTCAACCAGAAAAATTCAAAAACAAATTTCATCAACTAAAAGAATGAAGAGGTGAGGAATGGTTCAGATTGCTATAATTGCTGCTGTTTTAATTATCTTTCTCTTTTATTTTACAGGAAAAAAGAAGGAACAAAAACCTAAAGATGAATTAGATTTAAGATGTAAGTTCTATGAAGAAGAAATAATGAACTTCATAAGAAAAGTTAAATCATTCAGAAGTAAAACCAGATTGAAAAGATTAGAAACAGAAATAGAGAGATTTCATAAGATTATGCAACTCGATGAGATACTGGAAAAGACGGAAAGAGAAAGCAACCCTGCTAAAGCTATTGATTATCATTTGGAGGCTCTCTCCTTTATTTTAAAGAACAAATTTGAGCCTGAGAGAAAAGCTGAGATTGAAGAAAAGATAAAGATTCTCCAGGAAGATGCAAAATCCAAAGCTTATAAATAAAACTAATGTTTAGATTAACCTTTCCTGAATAAGGAATTCAGCAATTTGAATGGTATTTAAAGCAGCTCCTTTGCGCAAGTTATCAGCTACTACCCAGAGGTTAAGACCGTTTGGTACGGATTCATCCTCTCTTATTCTACCCACAAAAACCTCATCCCTCCCTGCTGCTTCTATAGGAAGAGGGTAGAAATTTTTTTGAGGTTCATCCCTCACTATTACTCCGGGAGAAGAGGCTAAAATTTCCCTTACCTTTTTCACACTTATTTTTTCTTTGGTTTCCAGAGTTACTACTTCGGAGTGAGAGATAAATACAGGAACCCTAACGCAGGTTGCCGTTATAGCAATGCTTTCATCCTCCATAATTTTCCTTGTTTCATTAACCAGTTTTATTTCCTCATCAGTATATCCGCTGGGAAGAAACTGTCCAATGTGGGGAAGCAGGTTAAAACCAATTTGGTGAGGATAAACTTCCTTTGTAATTAAACTACCGGTTAAACAATTCTCGCTTTGTTTTTTTAGCTCAAGAATTGCCTCTCTTCCAGTCCCTGATACTGCTTGAAAAGTGGAGATAACCATTCTCTTAATTTTAGCCCTAAGGTGGATGGGATTAACAGCTACCACCAGTTGAATTGTTGAGCAGTTAGGATTGGCAATTATCCCCCGATGATTTTTTAAAGCCCGAGGATTAACCTCAGGCACTATTAAAGGCACATTTTTCTCCATTCTAAAAGCACTTGAGTTATCAACTACCACTGCCCCCATCTTTACCATTTTAGGAGAGAACTCACGTGAGATAGAGGCTCCAGCAGAAAATAGAGCTATCTCTATTCCTTTAAAGGAAGCTGAAGATAACTTCTCCACCTTTAACTTTTCTTCCTTAAATTCCAGCAGTTTCCCCTCAGATCTCTTTGAAGCTAAAACTCTCAAGTTCCTCAAGGGGAATTCTCGCTGCTGCAAAATTTTTAACATCTCCTCCCCAACTGCCCCTGTAGCTCCAACAACGGCAACATTATAACCCCTACTCAAATTTTTACTCCTTATCCAATTCAAATTCTTGATGAATAATCTTTACCGCTCTTGCTCCCTCTTCTTTCTTTACTGCACAGGAGATCTTTATCTCAGAGGTACTTATCAGATCTATATTTATCCCTGCTTTCCCCAGGCAGGTAAACATCCTGGCAGCTACCCCAGGGTAAGACTGCATTCCTGCTCCTACTATGGAAACCTTAGCCATATCCGAATCGTAGGTTACCTGTTTCGCTTTTAAATCTGATTTCATCTTTTCCATAATCCCCTTTACCTGTTTTAAATCACTTTTATTTACAGTAAAACTAATGTCATTTTTGCCTTCCCTTCCGCCGCTCTGAACAATCATATCTACATTGATATTCGATTTGGCAAGCTCAGTAAAAAGAAAACCTGCTATCCCTGGTTTATCGGGAACTCTCTTCACTGTTATTTTTGCCTCATTTTCATTAAGAGCTATCCCGGTAACCATAAACTGTTCCATTAATTCTTTTGATGATTTAGCTAATTTCATATTAACATTTACCCCATTAGATAGCAAACATCTAACGGGGTTTACTCCTTAAGTGGTGATTAATGTTCCTTGATTTTCACTAAAACTGGAGCGAACATGTAGAGTAACCTGGTATTTCTTGGCCATTTCCACGGCACGAAGATTTAAAACTTTAGCCCCTAAACTCGCCAGTTCTAACATTTCATCGTAAGAGATTCGGTGAATTTTCCTTGCACTGTGCACTATTCGGGGATCAGCAGTAAATACCCCCTCTACATCACTGTAAATCTCACAAATATCCGCTTTTAAAGCAGCAGCTAAGGCTACAGCAGTAGTATCAGAGCCACCTCTTCCCAGAGTAGTTACAGCATTTTTAGAAGTTATACCTTGAAAGCCAGCTACCACTACAATTTTATTCCTTTCAATCTCTTCCATTATTTTTTGAGGATTTATTTTTTGAATACGCGCTTTAGTATGGTTCTCATCGGTAACTATTCCTCCTTGATAAGCGGTAAAGGAAATTGCCCCCCCTCCCAGAGAATGAAGAGCTGCGGTAAGTAAAGAAGTAGAGATAACCTCACCCGTGGATAGTAAAAGGTCCATTTCTTTTTTTGGGGGATTCAAGCTAACCTTATACATCAAATCCAGAAGTTTATCTGTAGTGTCTCCCATAGCCGATACCACCACTACTACCTTATTGTTCTGCGATTTTGTTTTAATAATTCTTTTAGCTACTTTTTTGATTCTTTCCGGGGTAGATAAAGAGCTTCCCCCATATTTTTGAACAATTAGAGCCATACAACCCTCTTTCACCTTTAGCCTCTTTTCCGCATTTACTTATTACTCATTAGTCCTTAGTCTTTTATTCAGTGTCTTCAGTGGTTAATTTTTCTTAAGACTCACAGAGAAACTTTTTTCAGTTGATTTAAAACGTATTTTCTAATCTCTTGAGGTGAGGAAAGAAGCTCAGTTAATTTTCCTTTATCAATGGATAGATTCAAAAGAGGAAAAGTACTCCCTCCACAACTGCAAGACGGAGCTGGGTCACTAAAAGGGAGCAGCCAGGTAGAGTCGCAAGATCTACATTTCCATACCTGCTTTTTTCCTGAACGTTTACCTTTTTTGGAAAAGGGCTTTCCCTCTACCTCTACAATATCTAAAGAGAAATCTATTACGGGAGCATTACTTATCCAGGTACCTACTCCAAAAGCATCAACTACAGAACTTAACTTATCAATTCTTTCCTCATTTATTCCCCCGGAAACAAATAGCTTTACATTCCTGTAGCCTCTTAAATCCAACTCCCACCTTACCTCTTTCAGTATCTCTAAAAAGTTTCCCCTTCGGGAAGAAGGAGTATCAAGTCTTACTGCAAAAAGATTCTTCCCCAACTTTTCAGCTACTCGAATAGATTCAAATTTCTCATCTCCGATAGTATCAACTAAAGCTACTCTCTTCACTGAAGTTTCAATAACTTCATGGAAAAGACAGGTTGCCTCTACAGTATCTCCTATTAGGAGAATTAAACTGTGAGGGATGGTCCCCAAAGGTTCCTTTCCAAATAACTTAGCACTTGCACCCACAGCTACTCCATCACATCCCCCTATATAAGAGGCTCTATCGATCATAAGGGTAATTCCAGGATGCATTCTTCTGGCACCAAAATGATAAATGATCTTTCCCCTGGATGCTTTTTTACATCTTGCTGCCCGGGTAGCTACTCCCGATGCCTGACACAACAGTCCTAAAAGAGCAGTTTCGTAAAGAGCAAAATCACTGTAGTTCCCTTCCAGGACTACTACCGGCTCAAGAGAATGGAAAAAAGTTCCCTCTTTCATCCACCATACCTTCATAGGAAGACCTTCCAATAAATAAGCTACCTCATCCATACCTCCCAGAACAGCCCATTTGTAATCATCCGGGAAATCTTTAGCTCTTACTTCAGCTACTACCAGACGGTCTATTTTTTTCTTCTTTATTATCTTTACCGTTCTGTTAAAGTAAACATCAGTAATTTTTCCCTCTTTAATATCTTTTGGGTTAGAAATATGAAACATAACTCCCTCTTTTTTTAACTTTTTAAAGATTATAACATAATTCCCTGTAGGTTGTCAACCATTTTTTTCCAGTTTTGGAAAATAGCTAACAATGTAGTGCAGACCTTTAGGTCTGCCTATTGTCAGGTCTAAAGACCTGAGCTACATGATATTTGCCTAAATCCATCAACAATATAGTGCAGACCTTCAGATCTGCCTATTCTGGCAAATCTTGCGACATGCGCTACATAACACTAATAGCTCAACAAAATAAACCAGGAGTAAACGAGCACTTGACGGAATTTTTATGGAAACATTTCAATAGGCATACCTTTTTTAGCCTCATTTAATATGTTATCTCTTAGGTAATCTGCCAAGGAAAGAGAACCACAAACATTAGATGACGTCCCACGGTTTAGGTTCTTTGTGGCTTAAATCTCGACTTCCATGTATCACAGTTAAAACTAAAAACGTTCTGTTTCCACACGATAAATGATTCGGTAGGTATAAAACAGGAGTTCTCGAATATTTTCTTCTTCAGCCTCTGGAACTTTTCGCCCAATAATCAGTGAACCATGTCCCAAAGGCGACATCTCTCCGACACAGAGAGAAAATAAAGGGTAAAATAGAGATTTCACCTCTCATAATACCAAATTTTCAAGCTACTTCCCCACATTGACTATAAATTTCCTTCTAAACACGTATTTTACTGAGTATTTACATTTTTAGCTTTATAGTAAAATAAGATTGATAGAATTTTAAGAATGTATGGAAAGCTTAATCTCAAATGCTAAGGAGTGATGAAAAAATGATAAAAAGCATAAAAACAAGGTTCTCAGAAGGAATAATTGAATCCTTGGGAAGACTGGATCTTGAGGAAGGTAAGGAATTTACTACTCGATCAATCCTTCGAAGGATGAGAAAACCCTTATGGATTTTTTAGCGTGAGTTCACAGTTCTTGGAATTGATGAGGAAACCTGTAAGATTTTTAGAAGGGACTTTAAGTCCCCTAACCATCCATTTAGAAAACCTTTCTCCGTCCTTACGGACGGACCTTTTCTAACAGGGTAAATGAACAATTTTAGGTAGCTTTTATGGTGTAACAATGCATATAAAATAATTTGTCCTTGACTATTTCTCCATATTTGGTATATTATAAAGTAACCTAAATTAGGAATAATAATAGAGGGTAATTATGTTTAAAGAAAAAAGTAAAATGGTTAAGACTCCTTTAATTCTTCCTGAAGATTTGGTAAAAGAAATAGATGAGTTAATTGGAAGAAGGAAGAGGAGTAAATTTATAACTAAAGTGACCCGAAAAGAATTAAAAAGAATCCACCTTCAAAGAGCATTAGAAAGAGCAGCAGGAGCATGGAAAGATGAGGATCACCCCGAACTTGAAAAGAAAGGAACTTATAAATGGGTAAGAGATTTTAGAGAAGAATCGGAAAAAAGATTTAGAAAGGTAACAAAATAAGTTATGGCTGAATATCTTTTAGATACCACAATAATTATTGATTATCTTCGAGGAAAAGATAAAATAATAAAGTTAATAAAGAAAATGTTCTATGAAGGTTCATCTTTAGGTTGCTGCCCAGTTAATGTTATTGAAGTTTATACTGGAATGAAAGAAAGGGAAAGAAAGGTAACTGAGGAATTCATAGACAGTCTTGAGAATTATGAATTAACCAAAGAGATAGCTAAACAAGCTGGAGAATATAAAAAGAAATATCAAAGAAAAGGAATTTCTCTTTCCCTTCCCGATGTAGCTATTGCTGCTATAGCTGTTGCTAATAACCTGACTCTTTTAACCAACAATCAAAAACATTATCCTATACCGGAGTTAGAAGTATACTTACCTGAGCAATTATGGACAAAATTTTATTGAAAAGAATGTTACAATACCAATTAGTACTTGCCGACTTTAGTTTGCCAAAATCCAGCTGAATGTGTCTCAATGAAGAGTTTTGAGGGAAAGAGCAAAAGAGCTATCTCAACCTAACTCTTCTCAGGAGATTGTCCATAAGATTGCAAGAAAAAGGGAGGCTTTAGCCTCCCCTACCCATAAAATAGTTTTTGTAATTTAGCGAATCTGGGTTAAAAAATAAAATGAGTACAAAAAATCTGGTTAACAAAAAAAATTTATTTTTTGCTTTATTTACTCTTTTTCTTCTTATCATTGATCAGATTAGCAAACAACTGGTTATTTTACGTATTTTACCTGGTAAATCGATCCCTGTAGTTGATGAATTCATCTATTTTACACCTGTAAAAAACAAGGGGCTAATTATGAACCTCTTTCCCAACCTTGCCTATCTTCCTGTTTTTCTTACTATTTTTTTAGCGATAGTTTTTGTCCTGCTGTGGCTCATAAAACTCAAGAAAAAAGGTGATCTTGAGATAGCTTTTATTATCAGCGGTGCAACAGGAAACTTACTGGATAGAGTATTTAGAGGAGGAGTAATAGATTTCATTGATGTTAAATTTTGGCCTATCTTTAATCTGGCAGATATATTTATTACAGTTGGGACAGTTTTACTCTGTCTTAATTTAATCTTTTCAAGAAAAATTAACCACTGAAAATTTTAAAAACTTCAGGACAAATACTTTTTTCAGGAGCGAGGAAGTAATCCCTTAGTTTAGATTATTTCGCTAATGCTTACAATGATAGAAGAGATGTTTCAGGGGATCTTTTCCTGATGTAACTCGGGGGAAAAATGTACAGAATAATCTTGCAGCTTCCCTTTTTTACCATTTATAGTTATGGAGTAATGGCAGCCCTGGGATTTGGGATAGCTACTTTATACTTTTTAACCCTGACTAAGAAGGAACATCTTCCCCGGGACTTAATATTAAATATGGTAATAGGGATAATTCTCTTTGCCTTAATGGGAGCAAGAATTTTTTATATTTTAATCCACCCTCACTACTACACCCTTCATCCAGGAGAGATTATTCAGTTATGGAAAGGAGGGATGGTTTTTTATGGAGGATTATTCTTTTCACTGGTCTTTTCTCTTTCTTACATCAAAATTCACAATCTTTCTCTTGGCAAGGTAGCCGACTGCGCAGCTCCAGCAATAGCCTTTGGTTTCAGCATAGGTCGCATAGGCTGTTTTTTGAACGGTTGCTGTTACGGGATTCCTTTTAGATTTGGTTTTGTTTTTCCTCCCACATCTTTAGCAGGAGAGGCTTTTCCTCATCAAATTCTTTTTCCTACTCAACTTATCTCCTCTTTCAATCTCTTCTTAATGGGTGTGGTTTTACATTTGTTTAAAAAAAGAGGAAAGGCTGAAGGCAAACTTTTACCTCTTTTTTTAATATTTTATTCTGTCCATCGTTTTTTTATAGAGTTTGTGCGGGCAGATACTTACCCCATAGTTTTTAACTTAACTTTATTCCAGATTGTAAGCATAATCTTAATTGCATCATCACTCATCTGGTGGAAGATTAAGTCTAAGTTTTTTTAAATTTTCTTTTGCTTTAGCCAAAGTTCAGATAGTTAAATTTAGATTTCTCAATGAATTTGACTGAGGATAAGAAATATAGTAACTTAAAACAATAGGCTAATCAAGGAAGCGATGAAGCACTTTTAAACTATTATGGCACAGGAAAAATATAATAGAGTAGTGAAATGCTGAAGGTAATTGTTGGTAGCAAAGATTAGACTCATTGAACATGCAAAGGAAAGAGCCATTGAAAGAGGAGCTACAGAGGATGAAATTCAGAGGGTTTTGTCAGTTGGTAATGGAGTCCAGGCAAAGAAAGGCAGAGAAGATAAAGAGATGGTTTTTGAATATGGGAGAGAATGGCTTGGAAAAACTTATCCTTAAAAGAAGGTAAGAGTAATATATATGGGTGTTGGAGTTAAGCAGGCTTTTCAGAAGGAATACTTTCAAGTTATTGCAAAAGAGGAGAACCCTCTTTCGTTATGGCAATCCCTTTATCAGGTGTAGCTTAAACGGTCTTTACTATGCGATTATTAAGCTTAGTCTCTCCTACCCAATATAAAGATGTAGGGCAAACCTTTAAGTATGCCTAATCTGGCAGGTCTTTTAGACTTGAACTACATCTCATCAGGTCTAAAAGACCTGAACTACATTTGATAGTAGAAACGAGGATAGTTACCCGTTGACATTTTATAAATTCCCATACCTTTAGAAAAAAGTAAGTTATGGAAACAGTGATAAAGATAAAAAACCTAACTAAGACATACCCTGGTAATATTAAAGCTATCTCTTGTTTAAATTTGAGCGTCCAACAAGGAATTTTTGG
>JAUWJJ010000206.1 GCA_030607765.1 Candidatus Aerophobota bacterium | reverse complement strand
TGTTTTTTCTCAAAGGAGGAAATTATCCACTCGATATTCTCTTTTCCCCATTCCTGGTCCCACCACTCACTCCAGGTAAGTTTTACCTTCTCTTGAGTGAAACCTACCATTGAACACAAACCTAAGACAAGGCTCAAGGCAAGGACCAATTCTACATTTTAAAAAATGTTTTGCCAAACTTTTCTTAAAAATCATTTTAACCTCCTATAGGATAAAGTTTAATCTAAGGGTCTTATATTCTTAAAATATCACCACCTCCTCTCTTTAATTTTTGACCCATATTTTTTGTATCTTCTTACTCTAATTTTATTTCTCTGGACCTGCCAAGGAATTTTTCTCTACAAAAGAAGCTTCTATTTCTATAACTTGCTCTATATTATCAAAAACCTTATGAAAAGCTTCTGCATAATACTTCATTAATTCTAACTTCTGAGGATAAATGGGATATGGTTCAGAGCACACAACAAAGGAATCATTAAGTAATTTAACTGTCTCAGGATAATCCTTAAGATTATATTTAATCTCTTTATTGTAATATGAACAACTCCAGGGACAGCCTTTACCATAACCTTCTTTTAATTGAAAGAGGGTTTGACCAGGGACGGGAATCCTCTGCCATAAAACTACGTCTACTCCTTCTGCTTTTAAGGCTCTCATTACCGCGTCTCTAAATTTAGAGGCCTCCATATCTATACCTAATTCAGAAGGATTAACCCTCACTCTATATTTATGATAAATAGTGGTTCTATCTTCAGGAACATAGGGTGGAATTATACCTTTAATTTCAACTAAGTGTCTGGATAAATATTCGGCATTCCTTTGAGAATTAGCATTATACTTATCTAATCGTTTTAGCTGACTTCGAGCAAAGGCAGCTGACATTTCCTGAGTTCTATACATCCATCCCATATCATAAGCATTGTATTTTCTTATTTCTCCAGGTTTGATATCTTCCCCAAACATACGTAACATATTAGCTTCATCCCTGTATTTCTTATCATTGGTAATAAATAATCCTCCTTCTCCTCCAGGGAAATTCTTAGTAGCATTTAAGCTAAAAGCAGCCATATCACCAAAATTTCCTGTTCTTCTACCATGATATGTTGCCCCAGGAGACTGACAAGCATCCTCTATTACTATTAAATTGTGTTTTTTAGCAATCTGATTTATTTCATTCATGTCTGCTGGCATACCATGAATATGAACAGGTATAATAGCCTTGGTTTTTGAGGTAATCTTTTCTTTAATTTTTTTAGGGTCAATATCAAAAGTTTTAGGCTCAATGTCCACAAATATAGGTATAGCATTATGATGTAAGGCAGCCGTTGCCGAAGATAAAAATGTAAATGATGAAGTAATCACCTCATCACCTGGGCCGACTCCTGCAGCCGCTATGGCTATATGTAAGGCAGCTGTTCCACTATTTGCAGCAATGCAATACTTTGCTCCAATATATTCAGCAAAATCCTTTTCTAATTCCACCACCTCAGGAGCATAAGGTCCACAAAGAATACCTTTATCAAGAACCTTCATCACGGCATCTTTATCTTCTTGAGTTATCACTGGCCATCCTACTTGTAAGCCTTCTGGTACAGTTCTTTTTCCTTCTGCTATAGCTAACTGCTTCCCCATATAAAATCTCCTTTTTCTTCATAAAATTTTTATCTATTTAAGCTGATAATTATTTCTCTTCTCATATTGATAAATTAACTCTATGCAACGTTTTATCAAGAGCCATAGCAATTGCCCCATACATAGAGGTTTTACTACCTAAGCGAGATAAAACTATTTGAGGTAAAGTAGGAGCTAATCTTTTTACAATTCCACCTATATTTTTTAAAGGTAACTCCCCAGCTAAGACTATATCACCACCTAAAACTACAATTTCCGGGTCTAATACACACACCAGATTTGCTATAGCTATCCCCAGATATCGGCTTATTTTGGTGACAACTTCCTTGGCCAGTTTATCACCTTTGTTAGCAGCAGTAAAAATTATATCTGGCGAAATTTCCTCATTCTTTTTGACCAGTTCGGGTATTACGCTCGTGTGTCCCTTTTTAAGATAATCCCTTACCTCCTTTACCATTGTATCTCCACTTATTAAAGTCTCAAGACATCCGTGGAAACCGTAATCTCGTTGCCAATTATCTTCCCCGATAGCCATATGGCTTACCTCACCTGCAAGATTATGAGTTCCATAGTAGAGCCTATCTTCCAATATAATTCCTGCACCAATTCCTGTACTCACAGCTACATAAATTAAGTTTTTGCTCCTATTCCCTATTCCGTAATGTTTTTCTCCTATGACAGCCATGTTAACATTGTTTTCGACTAAAACAGGAATTCCAAATTCTGTTCGTAGAATATCTTTTAGTGGTAAATTGCGCCATCCATCGATAGTTGAGGCCAATATTACTTTACCGGTAGTCCTATCCACCGGGCTGGGAACACTTACTCCTATCATTTTAACTTCAGATTTTTTAACTTTACTTTTGTTGAAAAGGGTCTGCAGAGTAGTTATTAGTTGTTTTAAAGTCACATCTTTCCCCTTATGAGGAAGGGTAGAAGCAGTGAACTCATCTACTATATTTCCTTTAAGGTCAGCCAGAGCAGCTCTGATTTTTATCTCTCCTACGTCTACACCAACTACATATCCTATATTAGAATTAAACTCCAACAAGACAGCTTTTCTCCCACCGATGGATTCTTCTTTGCCTACTTCGCTAATAACACCTTTCTGCAGGAGAAAATCTACCATACGAGACACTGTGGGTGGACTAAGTTTAACCATACGAGAAAGCTTTGCTCGGGAAACAGGGCCCTCTGTTCTAATTATCCTCAATACAAGATTCTGATTTAATCTCTTCATAAATTCTGGACTAGCAGCTTTTTCTATCATTTTTAAATTAGCACTGCCTCCACTCTTTGTTATCCATTTGTCCGCCCTATTTATTTGACTTTATTATATAACATAATCAAATTAAGTCAAGTGTCGAAATTTGTACATTAAATATCTCTAATGCAAAATTCTGATTTGACTTTTTCATAGATTCTGGAC
>JAUWJJ010000135.1 GCA_030607765.1 Candidatus Aerophobota bacterium | reverse complement strand
TAGTAATAGTTCAGCCACTAAGTCACCAAGGCACAAAGAAGTGATATGTAGAAGAGGCAAAAGGCTAAGGGTTAATGTGTAAAAGCGTAGATGCGTTTTACTTCTTTACGCATTCACTCATGAACGCATCTACACATTCACGCATTTATCTTAGTGCCTTTGGGTCTTGGTGGCTAAATAGTTATAGAAAATGAAGAAAAATACAGTAGCAATAGCAATGAGTGGAGGGATAGATAGTTCAGTAGCCGCTTACCTTCTGCTAAAGAAAGGTTACGATGTAATTGGGGTTACTATGAAAATATGGGAGGAGGATAGTGGGTATGGAACAGCTAAAATAGAAAATATCCGCAAAGTAGCTCAAAAGTTTAATATTCCCTTCTATGTTTTTAACTTGATAAAAGAATTTAAAGAAAATGTAATAGATTACTTTTGTCGGGAATATGCTAATGCCCGAACCCCCAATCCCTGTATAGTATGTAATGAAAAAATTAAGTTTGGATATCTTTTCTCAAAAGCACAAGAGATAGGAGCATCCTTCATTAGCACGGGACACTATGCTAATCTAAAATATAATAAGGGAAGGTATCTTTTAAAGAAAGGAAAGGATTTGCAAAAAGATCAATCCTACCTACTTTTTTCTTTATCTCAGTATCAATTATCTCACATTCTCTTTCCCTTGGGTGAGCTTACCAAGGATGAAGTGAGAAAAATAGCTCGGGAAATAGGACTAAATTCCTGCATTAAAGAGGATAGTCAGGAAATTTGCTTTATTCCAGAAAATAATTATAATAAATTTTTAAAAAAACAAAGGCCCGACTTAGTCAAGGAAGGTGATATTATCACCAAAGAAGGAGAAGTATTGGGAAAACATAAGGGGATTTCTTTTTTTACCATTGGGCAGAGAAGAAAATTGAGGGTTGGGAAGGGATATCCCCTGTATGTAATAAATATAGAAAAGAGAAGAAATGTTTTAGTGGTGGGAAAAAAAGAGGATACTTATGCCAGAGGGCTAATTGCTTCTTCTATTAACTGGATCAGTCGAGATAATCCTTGCCAATCCGAAATTTGTGAAGTAAAAATAAGATATC
Source organism: Candidatus Aerophobota bacterium (assembly GCA_030607765.1). Next base: position 3,529 of record JAUWJJ010000135.1, on the reverse strand, counting down.
AACATAAACCTGTTCCTTCAATTATTTTTCCCCTACCCGGAGGAAGAACAAAAATTGACTTTACTCTTCCTCAAGAAGCTGTTACGCCCGGGCAAGCAGTGGTATTTTATCGGAGAGATGCAGTTTTGGGGGGAGGATGGATAGAAAAGTCGATTAGTCAACAGTCCTGATGGTTCATAGCTTGCACCTGAGTAGGGAAGTATCTCGCTTCCCAATTATAATCTGTAGTGGCGAGGCTCAAAGGGCCTGCGCTTTCTTAAATTTGAAAGTCAAATCATGATAAGGAGATGTTATGCCTATGAGTAAAGATTTTAATGAAAAGGTAAGTTTATCAAATAATGCCTTAAAAGTTCTGGAAAAAAGGTATTTAAAAAAGGACAAAGAGGGCAAAATCATAGAAACTCCTGCTCAAATGTTTGAAAGAGTGGCTTTCAATGTAGCCTCTTCAGATAAACTGTACGGAAAAAGTTCGAGGCAGACAAAGCAAAGTGAGAATGAATTTTATCAAGTTATGTCCAAACTGGAATTTTTACCCAATTCTCCCACTTTAATGAATGCTGGCACTCCTTTGCAGCAACTCTCTGCCTGCTTTGTTTTGTCTGTCGATGACTCTATTGACTCTATTTATGAGGTTATAAAACAAACAGCTTTAATCCATAAAAGTGGTGGAGGAACAGGATTTTCTTTTAGCAGAATAAGACCTAAGGGAAGCCCCGTAGGCACAACTTCAGGAGTAGCCAGTGGTTCTGTTTCCTTTATGAGGGTATTTGATGCCAGCACCGAGGCAATCAAGCAAGGTGGCAAAAGACGTGGAGCCAATATAGGAATATTGAATGTGGATCATCCTGACATTTTAGAGTTTATTGCCTCTAAAGAAAAAGAGGGGAATTTAAGTAATTTCAACATTTCTGTAGCTGTTAGCGATGAATTTATTGAATCTGCTCAAAGAGGAGAGGAATATAGTTTAATAGATCCTCGTACAAAAGAGGTTTCAGGAAAACTTAATGCCACTAAAGTTTTAGATGAAATAATAGAAAAAGCCTGGAGCAATGGAGAACCTGGTTTGATTTTTCTGGATAGGATAAACCGAGATAATCCGGTGCCGAAGCTAGGCAGGATTGAAAGTACTAACCCATGTGTGAGTTTGGATACTTGGACTATGACAAGTAGAGGACCAAGGCAAGTCAAAGAATTAGTTGGAAAAAGGTTTATAGCACTTATAAATGGGAAAGGATGGGAAACTAATGAAAATGGATTTTTTAAAACAGGAATAAAACCTATTTATAAGCTAAAAACAGCTGAAGGTTTTGAGTTACGTTTGACAAAAAACCATGCTGTTATGAAAGTAAAAAAAATAACAAGGTATAAAGTTGATACCGAATGGGTTAGTGCTGGAAACCTAAAGCCTGGTGACGAAATCATTGTAAATAATCATATAAACGTCGATAGGTGGAATGGAAAGTATACTGAGAAAGAAGGTTATTTGATTGGCTTGCTTTTAGGTGATGGAACAATTGAAAAAGATAAGATAATTCTTTCATCTTGGGGAAATAGCAAAGGAGCAGTGACAACCAGAAAATTAGCCTATAATTGTGCTCATAATTTCCCTTGTAGATCCGATTTTAAAGGTTGGATTCCAATAAATAAAAGAGAAGAATATCGTCTCTCTACAGGATATTTAAAGAAATTGGTAAAAGAACTGGGATTAGATCAAGGCAAAAAAGTGATAACTAAAAAAATAGAAAAAACATCACGAGATTTTTATAAAGGTTTGTTAATGGGATTTTTTGATGCTGATGGCTCCGTCCAAGGGAATCATTCCAAAGGTGTTAGCATAAGATTATCTCAGAGTAATCTTCAGATTCTCAAAGCAGTTCAACGCATGCTTATAAGGCTTGGGATATTTTCAAAGATTTATGCAAATAGGAGAAACGGCGGAAAAAAAGAGTTGCCTGATGGGAAAGGCGGACTAAAAGAGTATCATGCAAAGCCTCAGCATGAGTTGGCAATTTCTAACGAGAACATATTGTATTTTTATAAAAGAATTGGATTTGGCGATTTGGATAAGATGAAAAAACTTGAAAATGCCCTAAGAAGTTATAAAAGAAAAATGAATCGAGAGCGCTTTATAACAACTGTAAAACTTGTAGCAATGGATGGTGTAGAAGAAGTTTACGATGTTCAAATTCCAAAAATAAATGCATTTGACGCAAATGGTTTATATGTGCACAACTGTGGCGAGCAGCCATTGCTTCCATATGAAAGTTGCAACCTGGGAAGTATTAATTTGGCTAAAATGGTAGAGAAAGATGAAATTAACTGGGATAAATTAAAAAGAACAATTCATATTGCTGTTCATTTTCTGGATAATGTAATCGATGCCAATAAATACCCTCTGCCTCGAATTGCTAAGAATACAAAGGCTAATAGAAAAATTGGTTTGGGAATAATGGGCTTTGCCGATATGTTGATAAGCTTAAGCACCCCCTATGACTCTAAAAAGGCTTTGAATCTGGCTGAGAAGTTAATGAGTTTCATTCAAGATGAATCTAAAAAAGCCTCAGAGAAGTTAGCTGAAGAAAGGGGGACATTCCCCAACTTCAAGGGAAGTAAATGGGAAAAAGAAGGCTTAAAGCTAAGAAATGCTACTACTACTACCATTGCTCCCACTGGAAGTATAAGTATGATTGCTAACTGCTCATCAGGGGTAGAACCTTTATTTAGCATACTCTATCATAAACAGGTATTGGGAGGAGAAAAACTTTTGTATACAAATGAAGAATTTGAAAGAATTGCCAGAGAAAAAGGATTTTATTCTTCGGAATTGATACAAGAAATAGTTGACAATAAAGGTTCCTGTCAGCAAATTTTAAAAATTCCTCCATCCCTAAGAAGATTATTTGTTACAGCTCTGGATATATCTTTCGAAGACCATATTAAAATGCAAGCTTCTTTTCAAAAATATACCGACAATGCTGTTTCTAAAACTATAAATTTTCCAAATCGGATTGGAGAGGAAGAGGTAAAAAAAGCCTTTATTCTTGCTTATAAGATGGGATGTAAAGGAATAACTGTTTATCGAGATAGAAGCAGAGAAGAACAGGTGATAAAAATGGGAACCACTAAAGAAAAATTAAAAAAAGAACTTACCCCTCGTTCTCGGGGTAAGATAACCTATGGAACAACCAGAGAAATGAAAACAGGTTGTGGAGATCTCTATGTCACCATAAATGAGGATAAAGAAGGAAATCCATTTGAAGTATTTGCCCAATTAGGTAAATCGGGTGGATGTGCTGCCTCTCAAACAGAAGCTATAGGTAGATTAGTTTCTTTGAGCTTAAGATCGGGCATCCTCTGGAAACTAATAGTTAAACAACTTAAAGGGATAAGCTGTGATCGATCCTGGGGATTGGGGAAAAATAAAGTACTTTCCTGTGCTGATGCTGTAGCCAAAGCTATTGAGATGTATCAAATGGAAAAGAAGATTCCCTCACCTTTGAGTGAGCCTTCAGTTAAAAAGATCTCTTTG
>JAUWJJ010000068.1 GCA_030607765.1 Candidatus Aerophobota bacterium | reverse complement strand
CCATTGCGGCAGTGGTTATAGGTGGAGCAAGTTTAATGGGGGGTACGGGAAGTGTTTTAGGAACAATAATTGGGGTATTGATACTTTCAACTTTAGAAATAGGCTTTCTTATGTGTGGAATAATGCCCTTTTATAGATTTATTGCCGTTGGTTGTATACTCATCCTGGCAGTACTTATCGATCAGTTTTTCCCCGAATTGGTACATAAATAATTAAAAGAGATTATGCTCGAAGTTAGTTAGTGAAAAAATGGTTAACAAATCAGATAAAAATAATCAAGTTACCCCTACTTTCAAAGGAGGGACAGATGCAAAAAATTGGCTAATTACTATTGGTAGAAACTGGAGTTTGATTTTCTTAGCCGGCGAGCTTATACTTTTTAGTCTGATAGGAACAAATTTTTTCACCCTCAGGAACTTTCAAAATATTCTAATTGCCGCCATAACCATCTTATTATTAGCCACGGGTGAAACGTTTGTCATTATCACCGGGGGTATCGATCTTTCGGTAGGTTTTGTGATGGGCCTCTCCTGCGTTATTTGTGCAAAAATAATGGTAGCTTTACAAGCAGCAGGTGCTCCACAGGCAGTCTGTATTTTAACTGGTATTATAGTAGCTTTACTTGTAGGGCTTATCCCCGGATTGGTTAACGGATTTTTGGTAGCAAAATTAAAGGTTCCTTCCTTCATTGCCACTTTTGGTATATATGGAATTGCTTATGGTTTTGCTGAAATAATTTGTAGAAGTGTTCCTGTTTCTAGACTACCTTCCGCCGTTGGCTTTATAGGACATGGATATTTGGCTTACCTTATCCCCGGAAAAATCCTTACTTTCTTTAGACAACCAGAAAATCTCAGCAGACTTGAATCAAGAAGTTTAATAGGAATTGTTCCCAATGTTTTTATAATTGCACTGGTATTTATTATTATATTTGGTTTTGTTCTAACCAAGACAAAATTTGGCCAGCATACCTATGCTATTGGAGGAAATATCGATTCTGCTGAACGTGCTGGAATTAATGTGGGGCGGCATTTATTAAAAATTTATATGATTTCATCATTTTTTGCCTCTATGGGGGGAGTAATCTATGTTCTAAAATTTGTAACTGGTAGGGCCGATGCTGGAGCTGTCCGGATGCTCGATGCTATTGCAGCAGTGGTCATTGGGGGAGCAAGTTTGTATGGTGGAACTGGTAGGGTATGGGGTTCTATGATTGGAGCAATGATTATTGGAGTTTTAGAAACCGGCATGGTTAACATTGGTATGCCAACCTTTAATAAATATATTTACGTAGGATGTATTCTCATCATCGCTGTACTTATCGATCAATTTTTCCCTGAATTAATGTATAGAGAGGAAAAGTAAATGGACCCAATTTTAGAGGTTAAGAATATTACCAAAAGGTTTGGTGGTTTAACCGCTGTAAATCGGGTAAGCGTAAAGGTTTTTCCTGGAGAAGTGGTAGGGCTATTAGGTGATAATGGAGCCGGTAAATCTACCTTGATAAAGATAATTTCTGGTGTATATCATCCAGATAAAGGAGATATCTTTTTTCAGGGCAAAGAGGTTAGAATTAATAATCCTATGGACTCAATAAAATTGGGAATAGAAACTATTTATCAGGACCTTGCCCTGGCTGAGAATCTCAATGTCTATTCCAATATTTTCTTGGGAAGAGAAAAACTTAAACGCGCCTTAGGGTTTATTAATGTTTTAGACCATGAGTATATGCTTCAGGAATCAAAAAAAGTATTGGATAATTTGGAAATAGAGATTCCATCATTGAGGAATAAAATAAAGATGCTTTCCGGTGGGCAGCGACAGGCCATAGCTGTAGCCAGATCAATTTACTGGAATGCTAAGCTACTTGTTATGGATGAGCCTACGGCCGCTCTGGGAGTTGCGGAACAGAAAAAAGTCTTGTCTTTGGTAAATACTTTAAGCTCCCATGGAGTTTCGGTAATAATAATAAGCCATCAGCTTCATGTTGTTTTTTCAGTAGCCGCAAGACTTGTTATAATGCGAAGAGGCGAGAAGGTAGCCGAAAGAATAACAAAAGAGACTACACCGGATGAGATCGTTGGACTCATAGTTGGTTCAGAATTAGTTGCCAAGTAGTTAAAGCTATCTTAAAAACTCAGACCGTACTTAGGATATTATTCGGGAAAACAATTTTTATATATAAAAATGAAACCTTGTTGTTTTCTCACTTTGCTACCAGCGACCAAGTTCCTTTTTTAACAGTTCAATGGCTTTTACCGGAGTAGGATCTATTTCCCGAAGAATGGCTAAATAAAAACTTACCCAATCCCCAATGTATATGGAAGAAAAAATCTTGGTCAAAAGAGATTCTCCCTCTGCCCAGATTTCTGTATACTCCACCCCTCCTCTTTTAATTAAATCTTGAGTAACCCGGATTCTCTTGCTAATTCTTGGTGCCTCATCTTTATCTCGAATAAAAATTGGATAAAATATTCTTAGATTAACCTTATCTTCTCCTCCCCAACCTACCACTTCATTATGATTTAACTCAGGAAAAACATCCCAAAAAGCAAGTGTTTTAGAATTTTCATTAAACTGAGTTTTCAGTCGATGAGCCACTGCACCAGTTCTCCCATTTACTCCATAAATTATAGGAATTTTCCCCTTTAGCTTATAAGCAATGGATTTGGCTAAATTTTTCTGGAGAGGAACAGGAGGCGAGCACCTATTTTTAATTTGAGCTAAGTTTTCATATAACTCATTGTAATTTAGAGTTTCAAATGAGGTAAGTTTTTCCATTATTCTTAGCATAGGCAAAAATAAATATCCTACAGAAGTTCGGGGAGGCATTCCAGATGGTACAGTTACCGAAGGTATCTTATCTTGCCCAGATAAATCCTTAAGTTCCCCCCCACTGCTAATTGTAATAATATAGCAGCCTATTTTTTTAGCTTCCTCATAAAGAAAAAGAGTCTCCTCTGTATTCCCTGAGTAACTGATTACAAAGGCAAGGGTTTTTTTATCTACAAATTTTGGGAAGTTATAGTTTTGGTTAACAAACAGGGGAATTTTCATTGAAGATAAAAAAAGGGTTTTTAAAATTTCTCCCCCTATTCCTGAGCCTCCCATACCACAGATGATAACTTTTTCTATCCCCGAAAAGTATTCAGGGGGAAGCTTCACTTCCTCTCCAATCTTTACCGCTTCCCTGCACTGAAAGGGAAAATTTATGAGAATATTCCTCATCTTCTCCTTGTCCACTTTCGCTATTTCGTTTAAATTATTCAGCAATTTTAGTCTCCACTTAGTATTCTTTTAATTTTTTTAGTCAGCTTTTGTTGAGCGTATCTTTTTGCCTCCTGGGAAGTACTTAACTTGAGCAGCTTAGAAGCTATTTCTTGAGTCTGTGCCCAGCTTAATCCTCTTATCACTTTTTTTATCTCTAAAAGACTGGTTGGAGCCACACTGAATTCATCAACTCCCAATCCCAAAAGAACAGCCATATAAAGAGGGTCACTGGCCATTTCTCCACAGGCTCCCACCCATATACCTTCTCGGTGAGCAGATTTAACAACACTGTCTATCAACCTCAATATAGTAGGGTGAAGAGGCTGATAAAGATAAGCTACTTTTTCATTTACCCGATCCACAGCTAAGGTATACTGAATTAAATCATTTGTTCCCAGACTGAAAAAGTCCACTTCTTTGGCCAACAGATCAGCCATTACAGCTGCTGAAGGAACTTCAACCATTATTCCTGTTTCTACATTTCTCGAAAAAGGAATTTTCTCCTCATCAAGTTCTTCTTTTACCTGAGAAAGAATTATATTAGCCTTTTTAACCTCCTCCAGTCCAGAAATCATAGGGTACATAATCTTTACCTTGTTATGGTGAGCAGCTCTTAGGATTGCCCGTAGTTGAGTTTTAAAAATATCCACTTTCTCCAAGGACAATCTTATTGCTCTCCATCCCATAAAGGGGTTCATTTCTCGAGGAACGGGAAAGTGGGAGAGAAATTTATCTCCTCCCAAATCCAGGGTACGAATAATAACTGAATGGGGAGCAATTTTTTCTACTACTTTTCTATAGGTCTTTAACTGCTCTTCCTCGCTGGGTAAGGTTCGGCGATTCATATAAAGATACTCTGTTCGGTAAAGACCTATACCCTCTGCTTCATTTCTCACTGCAAGATCTACCTCTTCTGGACCGGCAATATTAGCAGCTAACTCTACCTCCCGACCATCCAGAGTCTGAGGGGGAAGAGACTTTAAAGACTCCAGTTTCTTTCTGTAATTTATAAATTCCCTATATTCTTTTTTATATCTTTCTATTTGCTGGTGAGTAGGATTAACAATTACTCTTCCCTTATTACCATCTAAAATTATTAAAGAACCAGGCTTTACTTTTTTAGTTATATCTCCCAATCCTACTACTGCAGGTATCTCCAGAGCTCGAGCCATTATAGCAGTATGAGAAGTTCTCCCTCCTATATCGGTGGCAAAACCTAAGATTTTGCCTTTTTGCATAGAGACAGTATCAGAGGGAGCAAGGTCATAGGCTACCACAATTATACTTTCGTCCAGATGAGAAAGAGTTAAAGTAGGTTTTCTTAGTAAATTCCGCAAAACTCTTTCTCCTATATCCTCTACATCTCTAAATCTCTCTTGAATAAAACCTGTTTGAGCAATATCAAACCTGCGGGGGAAACTCTTGTAAGTTTCCCTTAAAGCTGCCTCTGCATTTAACCTTTCTTTTTTTATCTTTTTTATGGTTTCATCAATAATAAGAGGGTCCTCTAAAAGATGAAGATAAGCCTGAAAAATATAAGCTTCCTCTTTACCAATTTTTTGGCTTACCTTTTCTTTTATCTTTTTTAGCTGTTCCTTAGACTCATCCACCGCTTCCCTGAATCTTTTTATCTCCCTTTCTACCTTTTCTTTTTTAATCTTGTATTCTAAAATACAAAAATCTTCTTTCTCTAAAATGTAAACTCTTCCTATAGCAATTCCAGGAGAAGCAGCAACTCCCTTGGGCATTATTTTCTCCTTAAAAAAATCTGTAGTATTTTAAGTTTACACCGCAAAACACGCGGAGTTCGCAGAGAATCAAAAATTATTATTTAAATAGAATTCCGTAGATAGAAGGTAATAGATTAGCTTTTCTAAAATTCTTGTTTTCTCTGGCAATTGTAGCTGCCCAATTCATTGGGCGGTTTTAATGCGCCGATAAATCGGCAAGCTACATTCGATTCCGGAGCCTGTTCTAATCCTATCCGAGATTGCGGAGCTTGTTCCGAGTGAAGCGAGGAATCTCGCCCCTCGCAATGACAAGCAAAGAACCTCACATTTTTTAGAGAAACTTACCTGTTGCAAATGTCTTAGCTGATATTCTTTTTATTCTGAATTCTGTATTCTTCTAATGCTAAGAAATAGGGCTATGTTTTAGAATAATCCTTAGGAAAAATCATTCAAATTATCAAATTCAAATTTATTGAGCCTTTTATTTTCAATTTATCTCTGTACACTCCTTCGACCTCTGCGGTGAACAGTTTTATAGTTAAGATAACTTAACGCTTCCCCGGCTAAATATACCGATCCAGTAATACAAACTACGTCTTCTTTTTTAGCTAAGCTTTTTGCCTGAGCAATAGCTAAGGAAACATTTTTTTCTATCAGTGGATTTGAGTAGCAGTACTTTTTAATTCTACCTGCCAGCTCATCAGGAGATAGGGCTCGAGGGCTATTTACTTTAGTAACAATAATGGTTTTTCCCAGAAGACACAGAGCTTTTCCTATCCCCTCAACATCTTTATTTTTAAGAATAGCTAAAATTAAAATAATTCCTTTTTTTGGGAAAAGTTCACTTAAACACTGGGCCAGAGCTTTTGCAGAAGCTCCGTTATGGGCACAATCTACAATGAAAGTGGGTCTTTGAGGTAAAATCTCAACTCTTCCTGGCCAGTAAACTCTTTCTAATCCTTGTTTAATGGATTCCCCGGATATAAAAATACCTTCTTCCTCTATAAGTTCTACCGCTGCTATGGCAGCGGTAGCATTAATAATTTGATGCTTGCCCACTAAGGGAATAAAAAGATCAGGATAATACCCTTTTATTCCCTTTACCCTAAATGTTTGACCTTCTTTTCCAGAACTTAATAATTTAAAAGTAACTTCTTTGCCTATTCGGTAAAGCTGAGCTTTTCTTTCTCGGCATATCTTTTCAAAAAGAGAAAGAACCGCAGAATTTTGAGGAGAACTAACAATTTTAGTTTTTCTTTTAATTATTCCTGCTTTTTCTCTGGCAATGCTTACTAAATTATCCCCCAGTTCTTTAGTGTGATCTAAACTAATAGAAGTAATTACTCCCACTAAAGGATTAATTACATTAGTGGCATCTAAGCTACCTCCCATTCCCACTTCCATTACCGCTAAATCT
>JAUWJJ010000191.1 GCA_030607765.1 Candidatus Aerophobota bacterium | reverse complement strand
CCCGAGAACAGCTGTAAATAGAATTGTTGCTTCTCCCAGGGTATCGTAAGCTCTAAAATCCAAAAGTATCGAGGTCACCAGATTGGCAGCACCTGTTTGTTCTAATCCCACTTTTAGATACTCTCCGGATACCTTCATTACCGGATAACCAAATTGCGGGAGATACCTTAATGCCCTGAAGGCAAAAAAAGCAAAGACTATGATAAATATGACTGCAGCCTCAGCAGCAAAAATCTCTTTTTTTCCTTTTATCTCAGAAGTATCTCTTTCCGCACCTGTTGCCCTGATCAAAATAATCAAGGCAACTACTTCTACTACAATTTGGGTTATGGCACAATCCGGAGCCTGCAGGTATAAAAAGACGACACAAAGAGCAAGACCAACCACCGCAAGAGAAATTACCGCTGATAAGAGGTATCTTGTGTGAACGGCCACCAGAGAACCTGCAATCATAAGAAAAGCTAAAGCGTAACTCTGCCACATAATTTAGCCTCCAAATCCTCTTAAAAATACCAGAAGCAGTATCGCCAGGCCCAAGAGATACCAGGCAAGATAGGTGTGCAGAACTCCTGTATGAGCTAAGGAACATCCTTTCCCCACAAGTAAGACCACCCGGGATAAACCTCTCCAGAAAAGGTCTGCTAACCGATCCATAGCCCATAGAAAATAGCCAATCCCCTTAGCAAATGAGAGCATCCCCCTGTAGATATCCAGAGTTCCTTTCTCAGCTGCCTCATAGAGCCTTCTTAAGCCTATAAAATCCCTGAGAGTATCGTAAAAATCAACACCCGATACTCTCATCTCGGAAGACACAGTTTCTCCTCCTATATAAACTTCGGATACTCTTCCCTTTCTCACCTTTCCAATTAAATAAATAATAAAACCCACAATTATACCTAAGATTATTAGAATAGTAGTAAGTCCCGGTTGCCACCATCCAATCCATAATCCGGGGGGAGAAAGGTGTGGAACAGAGGGAAAGATAAATAATTTAAGGGGAACCTGATAGGCAAATACCCCAAATACCACACAAAGCCCGGCTAATACAACCATAGGAAAAAGCATAGAGAGGGGAGATTCTTTAATTTTTTCTTTGGATAATTTCTTTTTAACCTCATCACTTTCACTGGATAGGAAAGTACCGTGGATAAGTTTCACAAAGCTGGCCAAAGTAAGGGCCGAACCAAACATCGCTGCCAGGAGCCAGATAATCCATAGACTACTACCTGATAGTTTCCCTCCTTCCACAACACCCTGATAAATCATCCATTTAGAGAAAAAACCATTAAAAGGAGGAACCCCTGATATGGAAAGGGCGGCAATCAAAACTGTTATAAAGGTAACAGGCATAAACTTAGCTAACCCACCCAGTCGGTTAATATCGGTGGTTTTTACATTGTGCTCCACAGAACCTCCCCCTAAAAATAGGCAGGATTTATAAATAGCATGATTTACCATATGAAATATTCCCCCCGCTATTCCCAGAGGAATTCCCGTACCTATTCCCAGAACCATATAACCTACCTGAGAGATAGCATGATAGGAAAGAAGCTTCTTAAGATCATGCTGAATTAAAGCCATCATTACCGCTACCATAATGGTCAAAGAACCAATAAACATAAGAAGAATAGATAAAGAAGTGTTGGGAAATAATTTAAAAAAGTCAAGACATATCCGAGTAAGAAAGTAAATCCCAAGGAGTTTATCTAAAGATGCTGGAAGATATGCCATCACCGGGGCCGGCACCTCATCTGCCGCATCGGGAATCCAGCTATGAAAAGGTATAGCACCTGCCTTGGCAATGGCTCCTATCATAAGAAGTACAAAAGAGGCTACAGCTAAACCTGAGGTTACAGGCAAGGATTGTATCTCGCCCATAACCAAAGTTCCACTTAACTTATAGAGGAATAAAGCTCCCAAAATTAAGGCAAAATCCGCTGCTCCTATTATAAAAAAACCTTTAGTAGCTAACCTGGAGGAACCAAGGGACAAAAAGGCGTAAAGAAGAACTCCCAAAATTCCCCAGAAAAGTAAAAATACAACCAAATTAGCGGCTAAGACTGCACCTACTGCTGCAGCGCAAGTTAAAAGAAGATAAGAGTAGTATTCTCTTTTCCGAGGTTTTCCAGCCATAAATCTTGCCGAATAAAGGGAGATTAAAAACGAGAAAAGGGTAACAAAAAGGAGTATGAAAGAGGAAAACTTATAACTTTGTAAACTAAAATTTATCCCCAAATAGGGAAGCCAGGGACAAGCAAAGACAATTTTATCAGAGGAAAATATTAAAAGAGCAAGGATAAAAACTATTAAACTAATTCCTATGCTGATTGCCTCTTTTACTTTCCTTGTGGGAATTAGAAAACACAAAACTCCGCCTATAAGAGGTAAAACTATTGGGTAAAGCAATAAAGATGAGTTCATCTTCTTATCCTTTTAGTTAGATCTCTAAGCCATCAATTAAAGTAGGACAGGCGTCTCGCCTGTCTGAATGATTTCCTATCCACCCTTTTATATATAGCCATTTATAATTCTCATACTCTTTTGCTAAACTTACTTTAATTGGATTATTTGCAATATATCGAATTTTCTCTAAAAACTCTCTTTCACTTCGTATTACTCTATCAAAATTTTCATCTTGCCATAATTTGCCTCTTCTGTATGCCATCTTATTAATCTCATGTGCTGTAAAACTTTTTATACTATGCATTATTCTTGATAGTGAATCCTTAGGGTTTATTATCGTATGAACATGATCGTTTAGCACCACTGCAGCATAAAGTTCATATTTTTTTTCATTTAAAAAGTGAATTGCATTAAAAACAATATCTTTATGTGAGGGACGCAATAGGTATCTTCCATAGGTTGAAAATGTAATAAAGTAATAGCTTCCTGAAAGCTCAAAATGCGGAAGATGGCGCCTCCACGAACTTTTTGACAGGCGAGACGCCTGTCCTACCTGCTGGGAGGTCTGTCCTGCTTTTGACAGGAGAGACGCCTGTCCTGGTGAATTCTCTCTCTTCATATTTAGTTCCCTAAGTTTCATTCATTTATTTATTTAAACATTTCTGCTACTGCTATTGAAGGAAGTTCTAAAGACTGAGTTATGAAAATTCCTATAGCAAGAGAAATAATCCCCAAAAAAACCACACATCCTATCATTAACCTGCTGGAAGATGTAGATTTTGCAGGAACTTCCTTCCCCATAAAAATTCCATTAAAAAGACGAAAAAGAT
>JAUWJJ010000008.1 GCA_030607765.1 Candidatus Aerophobota bacterium | reverse complement strand
ATGGCTCTTCCTGGTGGGATATTGGAATAGGGAGTATCAGTGCCTATCTTCCTAACCTCTGGAGAACTGTAAAAGGAGAAGGGGAAAAAGTTCACTTAAAAGTTGATACTTTAGATCTTAGCCTTTTCCAAGTAGAAAATAAGAAAAGAGGAGTAGATTTAAATTATCGGATAGGCAAAAAAAGTAATGTGGGATTAGCTTATCTGGAGGAAGAAGAGGAAAAAATCTGGGGGACTAATCTGGAAACAAGATTGGGAGATAATGTAGGAATAAATCTTTCCTACCAGGGAAAGGAAAAGGAAGCAAAGTACAAAGGTAATCTTAACTGGCAAACAAATAAAAAGACTGACCTGGGATTCTCATATCAGGGATACTCTAATGAAGAAGAGAAAAAAAACTATGGAATTTCTTTAAAGCAAAGATTAACCCCCAATCTTTCCCTCTGGGGAGAGAAAGCAGAAAGCTGGAAGGATAATTTACAGGATAATCACTGGCAAGCAGGATCTTCCTTGAAATTAGATAGTTTTTCTCTTTCCGGTAGCTTCTATCGAACAGGTCCTAATTTCTGGGGAGTAACTGGATGGGGAACAGGTAAAGAAAAAGGAGTTTCTAAAGATAAAGAGGGCTATCAGCTATCCTCAGAATTTAACCTTACCAATAATACAAAAGTTGAGCTTTCCTGGGATAGCTATCAGGATAATGTGGAAAAAGATACCCTCCTTCCTACTTTGCAAACCAAGATAGCTGGGATATCTACTCATTTAAAATTAGAGGATTTGTCCCCTCTTACTATAGGCTTTCAAAATACCAAAAAACAAAGCACAGGTCCAGCTCCTTTTACTGACGAGGAGGAAAACAAAATATATTTAAAACTTTTTGGCCGCTGGGAGAGTGTTCATTATTCCTTTTATGGTCTTTCCGGAATACTTATAGACAGAATAAAACAAACTGAGCACAATATTCAAAGCTTCCGGGCATCTCTTGGTTTTAGAAGGAAAAGATTTGCCGCCAGATTAACCTACCACCACCACAATAAGTTTTATTTAGAAGAGGGAGAAGAGGGGAAGGGGAGTGCCTCAACCAGTTTATCAGGTCTTATGGGTTATGAGCTTATCCCGAAAAAGGTGTGGATCATACTTGGATTATCCTCCAGTAATTCCAGTAACAGCCTTACTGGAAGAATAGACTATCGTCCTTTTCAGTATACAACCCTTTCTTTGCGAGCTACACAGAGATATTCACCAACTATAGGTTATGAGTGGTATACTTATCTAACCTTATCTCAGGATTTTAGCTTTGATATTCCCCTTTTCTGGATTCCAACCCAGGGAAGGGTGAAGGGAAACATCTTTTTTGATGAAAATAACAATAACCTTTTTGATGAGGGAGAGAAAGGTGCCTTTGGGGTAATTATTAGAGCTAAGAATTATGAGGTTGTGAGCGATAAGAAGGGAAATTACCTTTTTCCAGCCCTTCCTCCTGGAAAATATCAACTCTGGCTGGAGAATTTACCGGCTGGTTTTGTTTCCCGCCTTGCCCTGCCTTTTAAATTTAAGTTGAAAAAGGGAGATACCGTTGAGATAAATATTCCCTTGAGCAAGACAGGGAATCTGGAAGGGTTTGTATTCAATGATGCCAATAAGGATGGAAAGATTGGGGTAAAAGAGGGAAGCTTTAGCTGGGTAAAGATAATTTTAGAGGGAAATGGTTTTCCCCGACGACATCTATATTCAAATAATCAAGGCAGATTTTCTTTATCCGGTATACCGGTAGGAGAATATCATATATGGGTAAATAAGGAATCTCTTCCTCCAAGATTTAGCTTCACCACTCCCGGGGAGCTTACTATAAAAATAGAGCCAGAGAAAACTACTACAGTTTACTTTGGTGGATATCAGAGAAAAAGAAAAATTATTATTACCACTCCGGAGGAAAAAGAGCCAATTCCTTTGAAGTTAAAATAGTGTCCGGGCAGGTTAAAATCCCGCGCTCAGGATTAGGTTATTCCTAATCTGGTCCTGTCCGGATACATTACCTATATTATATAAAACAGGTAATCGTCAATCTAAAAGGAGATTAAATTGAAAAAAACAATAGTTAAAAAACTAATCTTTGCTCTCTTTTTGACAGAAACTTTTCTTACTTTCTCATCTCTTACCGCAATAGCCGGGGTGAGAATAACCCCTTCCTTTATTTTAAAACATATCACCAAGGAAGACTCTTCCTTTAGCCTGCAAATTACCCACATTGGAGGAAAGGGTAAACCTTTAAAGATTGATGTATATCCAGCAGGTCTTCGGGTGGAACTACAGGGGCTTCCCCGTTCTCTGGAATCAGAGGAAATTAAGAAGAAGGCGGCAAAACTATTAAGTATAGAACCAGATTCTTTTACCCTTAAGCCAGGTGAGTCACGAATAATTAAAGCTAAGGTAAAATTTCCTGAAAAAAGGAAAGGAGGCCTTTATCAGACTATTGTCTTTGAAATTGAGGATCTGGATATTTACTTCCGAGGTGTTAAACCAACAATTACCAGACTTACGGTGCCTATTTTATTGGTTCTCCCAGGTTCTTGTAAATTAGAGGGAAAAGTAATTAAGATAGAGTTCAGACAAAAGGGAGCAGGAAGGCCCATTTTAGTGGGAATCCACTTTCTCAATACAGGAAACATCCACTTCAACCCTACTGGAAGAGTAGATATCTTCAATAGCCAGGGAGAAAAAATGGCTAATGTCCCTCTGCAAATCCATACTGTTTTTCCTGGATATCCCCGCCTTCTTTTAGCCGGATGGTGGGCTAAAGATGCCTTGCCCGGTAAATATGAAGCTGTTGCTCACATAAAAATTGGAAAAAAACGAGAAATAGAACACAGGGAGAGTTTCTCCCTGGTAAAGAAAGGTACTCTGGCTCAGGTTAAGGCAAGTATTTCTGAATTTACAGTAGACAAAAGGAAAGAAGGAGAACCTGTTACCTTTAGTTTTCTGTTTGAAAATGAAGGGGATATACCTTTGAGCCCCAGGGCAATTGTTGAGATTCTTGATGGGAAAGGAGAAAGAATAGCTAATTTAACTTTGGAAACTAAAGAGGTTCTACCGGGTGAAAAGAAAAAATTTCAAATTAGCTTAATTGAAGGACTTACTGGCGGTGATTACAAAGCTATTCTTGAGGTAAAGTATGGTGAGAAAGGAATAAAGAGGGTGGCAAAGGTAGAGAAGAACTTCTTTATTTCTTCTAAGAAAAAAAGAACAGGTTTTTTGAAAATCTCGGATTTCTCTGTAGATTTTGATCAGGATAAGGGCACTTTGAGCTATTCTTTTAGAGTGGAAAACCTTTCTGAAAAGGAGGTTTCTTTGGAAGGTTTTCTCGATTTAAGGGATGAGAATAATAAAACTGTGGGGCAGGCATTTATAGAAAAAACCTTGATTTTCCCTGGTTCTACAAGAAAATTTGAGGAAACATGGCCAAAAGTTTTATCAGCCGGCTTATATGGGGCAAAGTTAAATTTAATTTACGCAGAGGGCCAACTACTCAGCAAGGAAACATCATTTGTTGTGCAAAAATAAAATGAGAGAAAATTTAAAGCAGTTTTTTAATTATCTTTTTGAGATTAAGAAGCTTTTTTCTATAGAAAAAATTATTAGAGCTGGCTTAATTTTTCTCTTTTTCAGCCTCCCATTAGTCTTTTTTATTAAAAATTCTGGTTTTTGTATCACCAAAGAAAGCTATGCTCAAATTCTGGTGCTGGTCTTAATCGCTCTGTGGGGAGGGATGCTTTTAGAAAAAAAAGAGTTTTCCTACCAAAAGGATTTTCTTTTCCTACCAGTAAGTATCTTTGGTATTTTTCTTATTTTATCTCTTTTCTGGACAGTTGGGATGTATAATAGCCTGAGAGAGTTGGGCATCTGGGGAGTATATATGGCTGTCTTTTTCTTGTTTGTTGGCGTAGTTAAAGAGGAAAAAACAGTCAAAATTCTATTATTGAGTATCCTTTCTGCTTCTTTTATTGCCTCTGTCTATGCCATTTTTCAGTTCTACGAGATTGACTTTTCCTTCTGGGCTCAACGAGGGGGAAGAATTGATATTTTCTCTACTTTTGGAAATCCTAACTATCTGGCTGGGTATCTTGCTGCCTGTATTCCGGTTGCTTTTATTCTTTTTCTTTTAGCAAGAAAGAAGTGGAAAAAAGGTATTTATGCCGGGTTTGTTGTCATTCCCTATATTGCTATTTTGATAACTTCAACCAGGGGAGGTTGGCTGGCCCTCTTTGCATCTTTTCTGGTAACTCTTATTGTTCTGTATCGTTGGATGGGAAAAATGTGGTTAAAGATGAACAAAATATGGCTGCCTGTCCTATTAACGATTCTTATATTTTTTACTATCATATTTTCTTCTTCCAATTTCATCAATCCGGAAAAAACCAATGTTTTTCAAAGGGCGACTACGGTAACCAACTTTGGGCAAAGTTCTATTAAACAAAGAGCCTTGATGTGGCTTTCCTCTCTGGAAATTATAAAAGAAAATCCTCTTCTGGGAAGAGGCATAGGAACCTATATGATAAGCTATCCTGAGGCTCAGGGTAAAGTTCTTTCCCGAGATAAAAATCACTTCTTTATACCGAGCAGCGCCTTTACCAAACATGCTCACAATGAATACCTACAGATACCCTCCGAGATAGGGATAATAGGACTGATTCTCTTTTTTTGGATTATAGTTACTTTTTATGGTAGGGTATTTTACTTAAGAAAGAGATTGAGAAAAAAAGATAAGCCTTATTTGGTTATCACGGTGGCTATTACTGTGGCTATTCTTACTCACAGCGTATGCAGTTTTCCCTTTCGTATCATCCAAAATGGCCTTCTTTTCTGGTTATGCCTGGGATTAGTAGTAGTTATGACAAAAAATAATGGTTTCCTAAGAAATGAGAAGATAGATAAAGAAATAGCAACAAAAACAAAGATAAAGCGAAGTAATTTTAGCAGACTATTTCTCAAACGATTTGCTCAGATAGCAATAGTTTTAGGAGCTATTTTTCTGGGAAGTTTTGTTGTTAGAATCTTTGTAGCCGATATGCATCTTGCCCGAGGCAGAATACTGGGTGTTTTGGGAAAGGGTGAAGAGTCCAGAAAGGAGCTGGAGGAGGCAAGAAAAATGGACCCAGATAGTGGTCAGATCTGCCGCTTTTTGGGTGACCTCTACAATAAATTAGGTGAATACGAAAGGGCTATATACACCTTCCAGCAAGCCAGATTAAATTGGGTATATCCTCATCTTTACAGTGACTTAGGATATGCTTATTATCAACTATGGCAGCTCGACAAAGCCAAAGAGGTCTTAGAGAAAAATATTTATATTTATCCTAATGTATCTGACACCTATCTTAATCTGAGAAAGGTTTATCTTAGATGGGCACAAAAATATTGGCACTCAGGGGAGTATTCTCTACTTGAGGATACACTGGATAAGGCAAGTTTTTATTTTGAGCAAGCCAGGGCCTTTAAATCTGATTGGATGATACCTAAGGAACTGGCAGAGCTTTACTATCAAGTTGGGATGCAGCTTAGCAGAGGAAGAGGAAAGGGGAAGGGAAATCCCGAAACATTATCCACGAAGTGGCAAAAGATTGAATTGCCCAGAGACTTTTTCTCTCCTGAGGATAAGGCTATTTTAAATATTCTACCTGTAACTGGGAAAAGTGGGGACCCTCTTTATATTAAGGTTTTTTACTACCAACCTGATGGGTTGAATAAGAGGGTAGTAATTTTGCTTGAGGTGAGAGATAAAGATGAAAACCTGGTGCAAAAGTTAAAGACAGATAGAATTTGCCGATTTTCTGATAATACAGCTATTTTAGCTTCTCTTACGAAAAAAGATGTTGAGGTTGGTGAGTACTATGCTAAAGCAAGCATTGAAAGAGAAAATGCAAAATTGATAAGCAAAGAGGTAAAATTCCGGGTAGTAGAAAAGGATTTACCGGCTGGGGAAATAACCGAGTTTGAAGTTAAGGTTTCTGAGGATAAGAAAAAGCTGTTAGCTAACCTTGTCTTTGAGAACAGAGCCGATGAGTTTCTTCAAATTCTGGGTAGAGTCCAGGTAAAGGATAGTAGTAAGAAAATAATTGCAGAAAAAGAGATAAGGTTAAAAACTGTTGTCCCAGGAAATGAGGAAAAAATAGAGCTTGCTTTGGAGCGAAGCTTCCCTCCAGGTCTTTATCAAGCGATAGCTATGATTATTTACCAGGGAAATAAGGTAACCAATGCCTCCCGCTATTTTGTAGTATCAGGTCCCTGAAAATGAAAAAGAGTAAATAATATGGATATGCATCAAAAAAAGCTAAATCTTACAAAGAAATAAGTGAGTTCTGGGATACACATGATCTTGCTAAATACTGGGAACAGACAAAACCTGTTGACCTCGAAGTAGATATCCAATCTCAAGTAACATACTATGCATTAGACATTACACTATCGAAGAAAATCAGAGAAGTTGCTAAACAAGAGGGAGTGCCTTCTGAAACGTTGCTCAATCTTTGGGTGCAAGAAATGTTACAGAAACATTAAATATGGGACATCCTGTTAGAAATCATGACTCCCTTGACAAAATTTTTTTTAGTATTATAATATAATTGAAAATGATTATATTTTGGGGGAAATGATGCAAACCAGTATTTATCATAGAGAAGAGGATAAACACTTAATTGATGCAATTAAAGAGAAGGGGAAAAAAGAGAGAAAAAGCAAAAGCGCTGTGATGCTCTCTATATTGGAAGAATACTTTGGGAAAAAGAAGCTGGGAGAGATACTGTGTGAGATTGACTATATAAGCGATGAACAGCTTGATAAAGGGTTGAAAATTCAGCAAAAAGAGAAGAAAAATAAACTGCTGGGAGAAATTCTTCTTAATGAGAATTTCATCAATGAAGAAGATTTGGATCGAGCTCTTCTTCTTCAAAAAAACAGAAATTATCAAAAGAACGTAAATACTCGGTGAACCCCGTCATTGCGAGCGAAGCGAAGCATCTCGGTAGTCGCAGGCTTTAGCCTGCGCTTATGTGCACCCTAAACCCCATTAGATGCTTGCTATCTAACGGGGTAAAGGGTGCGGCTTGCTCTGCTTCTTGGAGTTAACAACATAGAACGTCCTTCCCTGAATATTTGCCATAATTCTTAACAAAAGTTTCCTTCTCTTTCTAAAACTATAAAATTTACCTTCAATTTTAGACTTGACAGGCGTAGTTGACAAAATTTCTCTATGTGGTAAATTAGATGTAGTTTTTCATTAAAACTAAACTGTCACCTCTTATGAGGATTTAAATTATATAAAGAGAGATGCGATGAGTGAGAGATTTATCGAGGTAGCAATTGAGGGGGATCACTTCTACTTAAAAGGGAAGATATTTGTTCCATCTGGATATAGAGGTAGGATATCAGATATAGCAAATAATGAACGTCGATTCTTACCTGTGATAGTGGAGGAAATAAAGCTGATAGATAGACAAATAGTTGACCATTTTCCACCTGAGTTATCACAAGGAAACAAAACTCTAATAATAAATAAAGATGTAATTCACTTCATTATTCCTTTAGGAGACACGAAAGATAACGAACCCTAAGGAGGAAACAGCACAGAGCAAGACTCCTTGAAAGTAGAATCCTCCTCATTTAAGGATGAGGATAATTTTCTATTCAAAAGTATAGATGTCTATATGAGGTAGTTTAAGAACTCCTCTCCCTGTATTTTTAACCTATTTCAACCTACCAAAATTTTAGACAACCCGCTTGTCAATCAATTTTTGGAGGAAATTTATCCTCCCTACCTGGTAACGATACAAAAATATTGGTTAAGTTGGGGTCAGGTCTTGCAATGATGCATTTTGTTCCTATTATATTTTTCTTCTTCATCAATTGACTTCTAAACGGAAATAAATATATTTAAAAATGATTAAGAAGATCAAGGAAAGCATTTAAGGAAAATCGTTATGAATATAGCCTCCATGCTGTTGACCAAAGTATTTTAAGGTATATTACTCGTAAGGAGAGTTTAGAGGCGATTGAGAATGGTGAAATAATTGAAGATTACCCTGAAGATAAATTTGGTCTAAGTTGCTTATTTATGGGAAAACCAATTTAGAAAGACCTTTGCACATTCAATGTTCATATCCTACAAGGCCAAAGATTAAAATTATTACGGTGTATGAACCTGATCCAGAAGAATGGATAGATTTTAAAAAGAGGAGGCGATAAACATATGAAGTGTGATTTATGTGGAGGAAAGGTTGAAAAAAAATTAATTAGTTATACTCTTTTTTATGAAGGTCACTGGATCATTGTAGAAAATGTCCCTGCTAAAGTTTGCCACCAATGTGGGGAGAAATTATTTGATCCTGAAGTTGTAGAGCGATTGCAAAAGACCATCTGGGACAAACAAACTCCTCAGAAAAAAATCAAAACGCCTGTTTTTGATCTTTCCTCAGCTGTAACTACTTAACCCAAAAAATAAAAAGGGGACAGGCTACTTTTTTCTTACGCAGGCTAAAGCCTGCGGCTACCAAAGAATTAAGAACAAACCATTGTAGTCGCAACCTTTAGGTTGCGTTGGTTTAATCCAACCATTGTAGCCGCAACCTTTAGGTTGCGCATGTTTAATTTTCGCAGGCTAAAGCCTGCGGTTACAACATAAAAGCAGATGAATACAGATACACTAATTAGTGAGGCTTGTGCCTCAACTGCAAGTTCGCTGTCAAAGCTAATTCAAGAAGTTACCAAAATTTTGAAAGAGGAAAGAGAAAAAGGGAAAGAGGGAGATCAGATAATAAAAGGTGGTTTGGTAGAGCTTCCCGGCAGAGGGGAAGCTATAGTGGTAGGAGATCTACATGGAGATCTAAAAAGCCTTGGTTTTATTTTAAGAAATAGCAGTTTTTTTATTAAGAAAGGACAAAATTTATACCTAACCTTTTTGGGAGATTATGGAGACCGAGGAGAGCAATCTCCTGAGGTTTACTATGTAGTTTTAAAACTTAAAAGTATCTTCCCCAAAAGTGTTGTTCTACTAAGAGGGAATCATGAGGGGCCATCTGATCTTGGAGTTCGCCCCCATGACCTACCTTACTTCTTAAAAGCAAAGTATGGACTAAAATGGAGAGAAGTATACCGATATCTACAAGTTCTCTTTGATTCTCTTCCTCACTGTGTAGTAATCAAAGGAAAGTATCTAATGCTTCATGGAGGACTTCCCGAGGAAACTACATCTTTTTCAGACATAACTTATGCTTATAAAACCCACCCTGAGCAAAAATACTTAGAGCAAATTCTCTGGAGTGATCCTGGCAAGGAAGAGCAAAGCTTGCCTTCCCCCAGGGGAGCAGGTAAACTCTTTAGCGAGGGGATAACGCGAAAGATATTAAAAAAATTAGGGGTAAAAACTCTCATTAGAAGTCACGAGCCCTGTGAGGGAGTTTTTGTGGATCATAAAGGAAAGGTCTTAACTATTTTTTCTCGCAAAGGTTCTCCCTATCACAACTCTAAATCAGCTTACTTAAAGATAGACCTTCTTGATAAAGCAAAAGATGCCTATGAGCTATCAAAAAAAGCTCACCTGTTTTAAGTTTTCTTACACACCGAAACAATTTGATAATAACATTTTCAGTTTTTGTCGCAAAATTGAGCAAGAGTAGTATTGCCTCCCCAATTCATAGTTGTGCTCAACCATCTCTTTGGCCAGTTCAGAATTTGTGAGAACCTCTCTTGTCAGCTTAACTGCTTCAGAGTTAACATAATCGTCCAATTCAATAACCTTAAAGCCTTTGGGTTTAATATCTACAGCATATATAGAATAGTTATTAACTACAATTGGTTTCTTAAAATAAATAGTCTCTAAAAATGCATTACCAAAACCCTCAAAATTGGAAGGGTAAGTTACCAGATCTGCACGAGCATAAATATCCTGAGGAGTGTATATCTTTCTTCCATCATTTGTCCTGCCCCGGCAAGGTTTGATAATATCAGAGACAAATAATGTATTAACTCCCATCATTGAGGAATATTCTTGTACTCGTTGCTCGTATTCCTGCCCTTCATCTCCTGAGGCATGAGAGATAACAAGTTTTGACTTCATATTTAATCTTTTTACCAGCTCTATAGAATGTTCAATTCCTTTGCGTTTTACCACCCTTGTTGGTTGAAGAATTAAAAGCTCATCAGAGGCAAAACCCAGTGATTCCCGTATATCAGATGAATAATCGTCAATTTGTGGTGGATGGTCAAAATCCATTACATTGGGAATTATTGTTGCCGAAATTCCTGTTCTAAGGCTTAACTGATTATCTGCTGATGAGTTTATTACCACATGCTGAATAAAGGGTAGGTGAGGTGGGAAGGCCATATTTATGTAATCCCAAACAGCATTTACTAAAAATCGTTTGCGCTCCCAGAAAAAATCATGATGATGGGCAATTGTAGGAATTCCTGTCTCAGCAATTACTTCGGTAATAGCAAGAGCTAAAGGAATATTTAGTGGAATAGCAAGAGCATTTTCTGGTATAAGAATATCGATTTTAAAGTCTTCAAGAAATTTGTAAATCTCCTTCTTAAGTTCATCTTTAACCTGACAAATTTTTTTTGTAATAGATAGCTTTCGGACATGAACATTATTAAAGCATTCTCGAGATATCTCCTGAATTATTGGATGTTTAAAATGTGCCTCTTTAACCAGCAATGATCTTTGAGGAGGTCTATCAAGGTGACCGGCCATATAAAAGCAAAGATGGCCTTCCTCCTCAAAAACCTTAGCCCACTTTGCTGTCTCCAAGGAAACGCCATCTGTTCCGGCAAGTCGAGTAGCTATAAATCCAATGTGCTTTGTTCCTCTCATTATTTCTCCTTATAGTATAATAGTAAGTTTTTCTTAATTATACTACCAAATCAACATCAAATGTCAATTTAAAAACTCCAGTTTCAGGAAAAGTTTCAGGGCTATCTTTCTTCGGTGTTTTCCAATGTTGCGGCTGAGCTTTGCTCTTATAAAGTATACTGTGGCTCGGTAGATTTGTCCGCTTTGATCACTGCCTTGTGGATAACACACTCAACGGGCAGCAAATTAAGAGGATTTTTCCTGAAACTGGGGATGACACAAATTAATTTTTTCCTGAGCTCCCTAAGATTTGAAACATACCAAAATTTGACTTTTATACAAATCCTCCGTATTATGGTGAGAAAGCATTTGGTAGTACTTTAAAACACTGGTTGTGTGTGATAAAGTAAAAGGGGACCACCTAATCAAAAAATCCGGTATGCTGATGGTAGTAAATTATCAGTTACCGGAGAATAAGGATGATCAAGGTGGACAAACAAGAAGATTGGAGGAATATGATGAAAAAGTTTGGATTTATTCTGGTAATTCTGGGGATAGTAGCTCTTTTTTTAGCAAGCTGTGGATTGAGCAGTCCATCTTTTGCCTTCGGAGATATTACGGTAACAGTGGAAAGTAAAGGCGATGTGAGAGTAACTCCGGATATGGCTCTTTTAAACCTGGGAGTTGAAACCATTGCTCCTACAGCTGGAGAAGCCCAAAAGGAAAATGCTGAGCTGATGCAGGCAGTAATCGCCAAATTGTTATCATTGGGAATTGATCAGGCTCAAATAAAAACCACCCAGTTTTCTCTCTGGAGAGTTAGCCAGTATCAGGAAGGAAGGCAATGATTTATAGGTTTTCAGGTTAACCATACCCTGGAGCTTCCAGTGATGGATCTGGAAAAAGTAGGAATCATATTGGATGCGGCAATAGAGGCAGGGGCAAACACGGTCCAAAGTGTGACCTTCACTCTAAGGAATCCACAACCCAGCTATCGGGAAGCTCTATATAAAGCAATAAAACAGGCTCGAGATAAAGCAGAGGTTATAGCCGCAGCAGAGAATCTAAAGATAAAAGATATTAAAAGCATCGTGGAGAAACAGAGCTGGGGTCCCTGGTTTGCTGCTGAAGGAGAAGGAAGACAGGAAGCTATTACTCCCTTTGTTCCAGGAGGGCTTAAAATAGAAGCACTGGTTGCAGT
>JAUWJJ010000203.1 GCA_030607765.1 Candidatus Aerophobota bacterium | reverse complement strand
CTTTATCCAGACTTCCAGATATTTCATATTAGTATAATCCTTACCTACAGGAGAAAGAGAGTAAACTACTGAATCCCAGCTTGCAGAGGTAAAATCATACATTAAATTAAGTATCCTTATTTCATCATCACTCCATATTGGATTAATTACCTCTTCCCTTATCTTTTCATCGAAAATCTCAATTTTATCTCTTTTTGAGGGATGCTGCCCCGGATTGCTTGATAGATGCCAACTATCTTTATTCATAGGTAGAGTATCTTCAATTCTGGCTGAAGAAAAATCTTCCAGCATCGCCTTTCCAAATACGTTGGGGTTAAAGGTACCCTTAGCTAACTCTCCGGAAAAGGAAATATCTATCGGGAATCTACCACCCAAATTGGGATGAAGGTCAAAATGAGTATCTATCTCCATTACACCTTGAGATGTAGGAGATGAACCAAGCTTTGGCACCTCATCAGTTTTGGAAGCAGATTGGGAGAGAAATGTAGAGCCAAGAGAAAAGTTAGATAATCCCAGAAAATTTCCATCGGGAATAAACTCTAATCTTGCCCCTAAAAGGGTAGCCTGACCTCCAAAAAAAGGAGAGAACTCATAATCTACCCTTATCCTGGTATCAGAGGTTATTCGGCTGGGATCAACAAAACTAAGATATCCGGAGGGGTAATCAATTACATAATCCTCATTACGAACTAATAGCTCTCCATTAAAATAAACTCTCTCACTTCTAGGAACAACATCGGGACGAAGAAAGTAAGCGATAATCGCGTGAGAGTACTGGATATGCAAGGTATAGCGGTGTAAAGGAGTATCAGGATAAGCATCGGGGAAAGGTCTATAATAAGTTCCTAGGGAGGTAGGGTTGGTAATCTTAACTATGCCAAAATCAAAATCTATATTAACTTCATAGGAAGAGGGCTCAGTATCCCGAATTGCCCAATCGTAAACAACATTTCCTGATAAATCCTTAATTTTAAATATGAAAGTATCCCGATCTATTTTCTGAGAACCTAAATAGTAGCGATTGTAAATTTCATATTCATAGTAAAGAGGGTCGGGACCTTCTTTAATCATATGATATTCAACTTCATTTCCGGTATCAGGATCTATATAGGGTTCTGGGCGATAATCACCATTTTCATCCTTATACCTAACAGCGATAACAAACTGATCACCTATACTTTTATAAAAGTTTATTATCCCCCCCATGTAATCAACAGAGTAATCCTGCCCAAGATACTGAGGATCAAAATAGCCTGTATAGGGACTATCTCCAGAGATAGGTTCTACAGTCATTTCTATTGTGAATCCCGAGATATTGTTTGTTATATCCTGATCATCTATCCAGACCTCAGCGCTTCCAGAAGTGTAAGAAAAAGAAGGATGGTCAAATTTACCTGGGGGATAATCTTGATCAAAGTAAAGTTCAAAGTACTTTCGCTTGAAATAACTGGTATCGGAAATATCTCTTTTTTCAAAAGTAGTTTTTCCGGTGAAGATTTTAGTTTCAGAGACTCCTTTAGTTACACTGCCTATTCCCATCAGGTAAAAATCTTTCCATTTAGCCCTAATTCTGGCACCAAAAACACTCCTTGAGAAGGAAACAAAATCAGTTTTAGGAAGAGATAGATTAGTATCTCCAAGAATTACTTCTTGAATAATCTCATCTTTTCCTCCCTCATAGGTTAAATGAATCCTCTGTTGCTCAGTGCGGGGAGCAGTATCATCGTAATTCACATCTATAGCTATCCTATCCCCAACATTTCCTTTTACCTTCACTTGAAGTTTTTGTTCTATATCAGTAGCAGAGGTTGACTTTTCTTTTTGTTCCTCAGTTTTGGGATCAATATAGTGAAAGTGGGTATATTTTATCTGGATAACTTTTCTTCCCCTGACTGTAAGATGAGACCTCCAGGGAAGGACAGTATCAATTATACCTGCCTTAGAAGGAAAAAGAGGCAAGGGGGAATTCTCTTTTCCGAAAGAGAGCTGATAGACATATGGACCAAAGTAAAGACTTTCCCGAGCTACTTCCCAAAGATTTCCTTGAGAATAAACTGGTAGGAAAGTGAAGAAAAACAGAAAAAATATAGTCAGACCAAAAAACTTTGGAAAATTTACTCTCATATATTTATATATAGCTAAATATTAAAAAATAATCAAGACAGGCGGACTTGAATAGAACTAAGGTGAGCCTGATAACCCTCTTGCTTAGCAAGATTGGCAATATCTTTTTGCATTAGTTTTAAAGCTTCGGGAGAAATTTTTTGATAAGTCATCCTTTTAAGAAAGGTTTCTACAGAAAGACCGGAAAAAAATTTAGCTAAGGAACCTGTGGGCAAGATGTGATTTATTCCGCTAAGGTAATCTCCAGCAGCTACAGGAGAAAATGGACCAAGGAAAATAGAGCCAGCATTAGTTATGCAAGATAAAATTTTATCGGGATGAGCAGTAATTATTTCCAGGTGTTCAGGAGCAAAATCATTGGCAAATTGAGTCGCCTCATCTATACTATCAACAATTAAAATGGCACCGTAGTTAGCCAGGGACTTCTGGATTATAGCCTTTTTTAATGTAGCGGGAACTAATCTTCTTAACTTCTCGTAAACTTTATTGGCTAATTCTTTAGAAGTAGTCACTAAAATAGAGCAAGCATTCTCATCATGTTCAGCCTGAGCTATTATATCCCAGGCAATATAAATGGGATTAGCCTGATCATCGGCTATAATAAGAATCTCACTGGGGCCAGCCGGACAATCTATGCCAATCTCCCCCAGGGAGGCTAAATAAGATTTAGCCGCGGTAACATAAATATTACCCGGACCTACAACTATATCTACCCTGGGAATCATTTGAGTACCGCAGGCAAGAGCGGCAATTGCTTGAGGGCCTCCTACATTAATTAAAAGATCTGCCCCAGCTATATCAGAGGCCACCATTACAGAAGATGAGATTTCTGGGGGACTGGCAACTATTACCTCTGAAACTTTAGCTAATTTAGCTGGAACAACTCCCATTATGGCTGTGGAGGGATAATCAGCTTTTCCTCCGGGAACATAAACTGCTGCTCTTTTAACTGGAACAAATCTCTCTCCT
>JAUWJJ010000149.1 GCA_030607765.1 Candidatus Aerophobota bacterium | reverse complement strand
TGCTCAGGTCTTTAGGATTTATCCTCCAGTTCTTGATGATATCCATCGTGATATTAAAACAAGTTTTAATCAGGATAAAGGATAATCTTAATGGAACTTTTTTCCTTAGCTATTTTAAATCCTCTTTCCCATTCTCTTAAAGGGAGTCGATGAGTTACCAGTGCCTTAAGATTAACTTTTTTTTCCTCCATTAGTCCTAATGCCTTGACCCAGGAAGATGGTTTCTGGGTATGAGAGCCAATCAAGCATACCTCTCGAGTGAAAAGTATATCATTAAAATCTAATTCAACCCTCTGGTGAAGGATTCCTGCCTGAATGTATCTGCCTCTTTTTCTAACTAACTCTAATCCTAAATGAACTGCTGCGGAAGAACCTGAACATTCAAATACTATGTCTACTCCATAGCCTTTGGTTATTTTTCTCAAGAGTTTGGATATATCTATCTCCTCTAAATTAACCACAAAATCTATTCCCAGATTCTTAGCTAAAGTTAATCTTTTTTCATCACCTGAGATTCCACAGATGATAACTTTAGCCCCTTTTGTTTTAGCTACCTGGCTAACCAATAAGCCAAGTGGTCCTGGTCCCAGTACTAAAACCACATCGTTTGCTAAAGTCTCACCCTGTTCCATAACAGCATGAGTAGCACAGGCTAAGGGTTCAGTGAGAGCTCCGGTAAAAAAATCAATATGAGATGGCAGAGGATGGATACTTTCCTCTCGGATGACAAAATAATCAGCAAAGGTTCCATTGATTTTTGAGCCAAGACCTCTACGTTCAAGACATAAATTGTAATCTCCATTTTGGCAGAATCTACATTTTCCACAGATATAGGCGGTGGTCTCAGTAGTTATTCTCTCACCAACTTGAACTTTTTTAACTCCTTCGCCTATTTCAACTACCTCCCCGGCTGTCTCGTGACCAATAATTACCGGTGGCTTAACTGCGGAGTATCCATAAAGGTCGGTGCCACAAATTCCTGTGGCCTTTACCTGGACTTTTACTTCTCCAGGCCCCGGGGAAGGCTCTGGAACATTAACGAAAGCCATCTCACCATTTATCAATTTCATCAATGCTTTCATAATTAATCTCTCACTCGTCACTCTTGGCAGGTCTAAAGACCTGCTCTACTTTTACTTGTTACACATTACTCATCACTCGTCATTCTTGGCAGGTCTAAAGACCTGCTCTACTTTTATTCCTTTGCTCTTTCCACCCATCAACGCATCAATGCATTCACGCATTACTCATTACTTCTTCAAGGTATCACGGCAATTTTTATCCCCTGATGATTTATCATCATACTTAGAACATGGGGAAAATCACTCAAAGGGAACTCATCTGTTATAAGAGAGTTTGCATCTATGCTCCCCTGAGAAATTAAGTTCAAGGCTCTTTTTACATACTGAGGAGTGTGGTGAAATATCCCCTTTAGGGTAAGCTCTGAATAATGCAATAATTTAGTATCAATGGTTATTTTGGTTCCAGAGGCACAACCTCCAAAGAGGTTAACTATTCCCCCTTTTCTGGCCATTTTAATGGTTTTCTCCCAAACCTCTGGTAGTCCTACTGCCTCTATGGCTACGTCTGTCCCCCTTTTTTTCTCCGTTAAGTTTCTTACCGCTTCTACCTGATCATCCACCAAAGAAGCATCTATCAGCTTATCAGCCCCCAATTTTTGGGCTACCCTCAGTCTTTCCTCTTTTATATCTGTAGCAATAACCTTAGCTCCCTTTAGCTTAGCTAACTGAATATACATTAAACCAATAGGTCCTGCCCCGTTCACCACTACTGTATCTCCTAATTTTATGCCTGATTCCTCTATCCCATGCACAACGCACGCTAAAGGCTCTACCAGAGCGGCTTCTTTGTAAGATACATAAGAGGTAATGGGCAGAAGGTTTTGCTCCACAATTGGGGAGGGGATTTCCACATATTCAGCAAATGCTCCACTAAGTCTTAAAGTTAAATTATCGCATATACTGGGCTTGCCTATCTTACAGTAAAAACAGCGATTACAGGGGGCAGAATTTGCTGCTACCACCCTCATTCCCTCTTTGAAATCTTTTACCTCATTCCCCACTTTCACTATATCCCCGGCAAATTCATGCCCAAAAACAAAGGGAGGTTTAAAGAGGGAATGTCCCCTGAGGTACATTTTTCTATCCGTCCCACAGGTAAGAGCTACTCTTATCCTTACCAGAACTTCAAAGGGACTAATTTTGGGAACCTCTATCTCCTCCATTCTTACATCTTTTACTCCATAAAATACAGCTGCTTTCATTTTTATTTAATCACCTTTTATGAAAGTGTTTCCTTTACTACCTATCGAACAAGTCTCTTTATAGAAGTGATAATGTCTTCCTCATTAGGTAAAAATGCCTTTTCCAAAACCGGAGATGAAGGTGGGGGTGTGTTTGGAGCTGCTATTCTTACAACAGGAGCATCCAAATAGTCAAATGCTTTTTCTTGGATTTCCATCCCTATCTCTGCCCCAAAACCCATAAATTGAATGGCCTGGTGAACTATTGCCCCTCTGCCCGTCTTCTGGACAGATGTTACTATAGTATCTATATCGAGAGGATATAGAGAGCGAATATCAATTACTTCCACTTCGATATCTTCTTCTGATAATTTTTCAGCAGATTTTAAAGCTATAGGCACCATAGAAGACCAGGCAACTAAGGTTACACTCTTCTTAGAAGGATTAGCTTCTCTTTTAATCTTAGCCTTTCCCAGAGGAATCAGGTAATCCTCCTTTGGAACCTTACTTTTAGCTAAAGGCTCTCTGTAAAGATTCTGATGTTCAATGAATACTACCGGATTATCATCTCTTATAGCAGATGCTAAAATTCCCTTTGCATCATAGGCATCTGAGGGAACAGCAATTTTCAATCCTGGTAAGTGTGCAAGTATAGCTTCCAGGCTCTGTGAATGTTGACCAGCGTATCCTTTACCTCCGCCAATGGTTGTGCGTATAGTCAAAGGCAGGGTTGCCTGACCACCGGACATATATGTCCATTTTACAGCTTGATTTCCAAGCTGATCCAAAGCCTGCAAGACAAAGTCAATATACATTATCTCCACTACAGGCCTAAGGCCTCTCAAGGCCGCCCCAGTTCCGCTTCCTATAATTGCTGCCTCTGAGATGGCCGTGTTAAAAATGCGCTCTCTTCCAAAAATTTCAAGAAGTCCTCTTGTAGCACCATATGCTCCTCCATAGTCGGCGATATCCTCCCCCCAGAGCACTACTCTTCTGTCTCGCCTCATTTCCTGGAATAATGCTTCGATTATCGCTTCCCTATAGGTAATTTCCATATCAGGCTTTCTTTCTAAAAACTCTGGTTTCTTTAAGATGGGGGTATCCTTGAACTTTTCAGGAACTTTGCCTGAGCTTGTATGACTGAAGAGACCAAAGTATATTTTCTTTGGATCAGGACTTTTTGCCTCAGCGGCCCTCACTGCCATCTCCTCATTTCGAGCCCTGGTCTCTTTTTTGAACTCCTCAAAATCCTCTGCGGATATAACCTTCTCCTTTATCAGCTTTTCGGGGAAGGTCTTCAGGGGGTCCACTTTTTCCCATACCTCAAGCTCTTTTAAGCCACGGTAAGTCTCATCCTCTTTTCTTTCCAATTTATCCTTCACATTATGCCCCTTAAACCTATAACACCAAAATTCCAAAAGGACAGGACCTTCACCTTCTCTGGTAAGCTCTATTGCTCTTTTAGTTGCATCTCTGAGGGCAAGCACATCCATTCCATTAACAATTTCAGCATGCATTCCCTCTTTATTATATCCAAAGCTCCTCTCTGCCAAAAATTCTATCCCCGTAACTTCGCCTCTTTGCTGTCCGGTCATTCCATATTGATTGTTAACAATGGCAAATATAACAGGAATCCCAAACTTTTTATTCATTAATCCATTGGTAAACTGAGCCATAGTAGCCATATTCATTGTCTCATGGGCAATGCCATTGTTAAAGGCACCATCCCCGGCAAAGCATAAGGTTACCCTTTTATCCTCAAAGTATCTTGAGGCAATGCCTGAACCCACAGCCATACCCATACTTCCTCCCACAATGGCATTTGCTCCTAAGTGACCTTTGCTAAAATCGGCTATGTGCATCCCTCCTCCTCTTCCTCGGCAATAGCCTGCCTTCTTGCCAAATAACTCTGCTATAGCCCTGAAAAGGTGAAGCCGCAGAGCCTCTTCAATGAGCTCTTCATGGGTTTTTCCCTTAGTTTCTAGTCCTAAATAGCTGGAAATTTCCTCATTCTTCGTAAT
>JAUWJJ010000208.1 GCA_030607765.1 Candidatus Aerophobota bacterium | reverse complement strand
TATTGTTAGCCTTGATAAATTTTCTCTCTGGCTTGAGAAAAAAGAGTTTGTTATTCACTATCTACCTTTAGAAAAGACAGCACTTGAGGTTAAATCTTATCTTTCCTCTGAGGGCTCTCTTGAGGTGAATGAGGAAAGAAACTCTATTTTAGTAGAGGATGCCTCTTATCCTCTTTCCCAGATTGAGAGTTTGATAAGTAAAGAGGATACCTTTTATCCCCAAAAAAGATTTTATCAGTTAAGGTATGCCTTAGCCTCAAATCTTTGTCTAAAGGTTAAAGATTATCTATCAGATAAGGGAGAATGTGAGGGGAATGATGTTACCAATACATTAAAGGTAGTGGATGTGGAAAAAAATCTTAGTGTAATAGATAACCTGGTTAGAAATGAGGATACCCTGGAAAAACAACTAATGGCCAAAAAGTACACTCTGCTCTATTTTACCCCTGAAGAAGTAAAGGCTATACTGGAAGGAGTACTTAGCGAGCAGGGAAAGGTAACAATTTTCTCCCCTAAAAAAAAGGAAATTGATAAGAAGAAAGATTATATTTTAATACCTCAGGAAGAGAAAACCAATCAAACTAATCCAGAGAAAGAGGAATCCTCTTCATTTTATTTTGATTCCGAAAAGGTAAATGTAATTTATGTAACAGATGTAAAGAAAAATTTATTCCATATTGATAAGTTAGTGGAGGAACTAAACTCACCTACCTCGGGATCTAATTTAGCTACCAGAACTTTTTATATCAAGGAGGGGTCTTTGGAAAACATAGCCACAGCTATTGCTAACATAATTGGAGTACCTCCAGAGGAAATTGAAGGACTTCAGACAAAAAAATCTAAATGGATGGAAATGCAGTTAGGTACCCCTTCCATTGATGTAGGTAATATAGGAGCAATAGGTAAAAGAAAATGAGGTAAAAGAAAATGAGAAAAATAGGCATTTGGCTGTTAATTTTTGTATTTTTTAGTCCAAGCGGGGTTTTTGCTCAACCTTCTATCTGGGTGGACATCTCTAGCGGAAGAATTACTGTAAGAGCTACTCGGGAACAGCTTAAAAGAATAGAGGAATTAATTCCTGGATTCCCCTTTTATACCGGGCAGATTCAAATTGAAGCTAGGATAATGGAACTAACTGAGGACGCTACCTACGATTTTGGGACATCTTTGGAAAGACTCACAGGTTTAGAAGTGCCAGCAGGACCTACAGGTGGGGGAAGTCGGTTGAAGTACAGTGCTAAAGAAGGAATAGAAGAACTTGGATTTACCTTTTACCGGATAACTGCAAAGGAAAAGTTTGAAGCTATATTAAATATGTTATTTATTGAGGGTAAGGCTACGCTTCTTTCCTCTCCTCGGGTAACCACTATGAGTGGAGAAGTAGCCGGGATATATGTTACCACAGAAGTTCCCTATCTTTCTTCAATTACCTACCGGGTAGTAGGCGATATAGAAATTCCTGAATACAACTACGATTATGCTACTGTGGGAGTGATCCTTCAAGTTTTACCTAAAATTATAGGAGAAGATTTAATTCAACTATCAATAATTCCCATTGTGGGAGATTACGAAATTAGCCCAGAGTTTGGAGCCCAGCATCCTATCTTTAAACGCCAGATTTCTCCCACCAATGTTACAGTGAGAGATGGAGAATCCATTATTATTGGAGGATTAATCAGGGAAGAAAAGATAGAAAGAATCGTTGGTCTCCCTATTTTATCTAACTTACCTATAGTGGGAAGACTTTTAAGAAGCACCACTGAAGAAGTGGAGAAAAGAAGTCTTGTTATTACAGTAAAGCCCCATATTTTAAAACCCAGAGAGATAAAGGGTAGAGTTAAGAAGGTCTTTACTTTCAAGTACGCCATAGCTACCGAGATATTTAAGAAAATAAGAGAAATTGCATCTGCTGATGGGTTAATTGAGGTAAATCCAAAAGAAGCTCCCCCTAATTCCATTTTAATAAGGGATAGAGAAGATAAGATAAAAGTTATAGAGTCTGTTCTTAGTCAAATAGGAACTTTTGAAGCTCAACGAAAACAGCGCATTTTTCATCTTGCTTATACCTCAGCAGAGGAAGCTAAGGATTCCCTGCAGTCCCTTCTTTCCCTCTATGGTTCTATTGAGCTAAACAGAGATGTTAACAGTTTAACTGTAGAGGATGGTGCCTATCAACTTTCTCATGTAAAGGAAGTTCTGGATTCCCTGGAAGAACACAATCGAATTTCCCAAAAAAAAATTTTTAAGATCGCCCATGCTCAAGTACAAGAGATAATACCTCTTTTAAAAGACCTTCTTTCTCCTCAAGGTGCTCTTAAGGCAGAAAAGGGGAATTTGGTAGTAGAGGATAACAACTGGGTAATTGAGAAAATCGGGGAAAGACTAAAAAAGTTGGATACTTTTAATTCCCAGAAAAAAACAAAATTGTAGCATCTAAAGGTATTTAATGAAATGTTATAGGGATAAAAAATGAAAAAGTTAAAGCTTGGGCTGCCCAAAGGTAGTTTAGAAAAAATGAGTCTGGAACTTTTGGAAAAAGCCGGTTATCGCGTTACTCGCGAGGAAAGGTCTTATAATTTCTCTATTGATGATAAGGAAATTGACCCTTTGCTGATACGGACCCAGGAAATTCCTCTCTATGTAGCCAAGGGAGTTCTGGATGCAGGATTAGCGGGAAATGATTGGATCCTGGAAAGGAAAGTCGAGATTCACAGGGTAAAGGAGCTTTCTTATTCCAAACGGGGTTTAGGTAAAGTGAGATGGGTTCTGGCTGTTCCCATTGATTCTGATATAAATAAAGTTGAGGATTTGGAAGGTAGAAGAATAGCCACCGAATTAGTTCAGGTTACCAAGGATTATTTAAAAAAAAGAGGAGTTAAAGCTGAAGTAGAGTTTTCCTGGGGTGCTACCGAGGTTAAGCCTCCTCATCTGGTAGATGCTATTGT
>JAUWJJ010000172.1 GCA_030607765.1 Candidatus Aerophobota bacterium | reverse complement strand
TTACTCATACCAATAATCTCATCAGACATCACCAGTATATCAAAAGAGATAACTTTTCCAGAGGCCATACATCCAACATCATGAATTAAGTTAGCTCCACTGAGAGATTGAATGATGATGGATAAACTGGCCTCTATAGCTGCCTGTTCATCAAGAGCTTTAGAATCAGTGCATCCGGCTGTTCCAAACATTGGCATACCTAAAAACTGACAAACTTGTGCTAATCCAGCACTTAAAAGATGAAATTCGGGAGCACCCTGAGAAAAAACTTTTGTCCTCATATTTTTAACTGTTATTAGACCACCTAAAATTAGAGGGGTGCCTTTGTTTTTAAGCTGAGAAATTACCAGGCCTGCTAATCCCTCAGCTAAAGCAAGAACAATATTTCCAGCTAAGCTAATTGGGGCTGTAGCTCCTCCCACTATGCGAGGAACGTATATAATGGGAATTTGCTTTTCTGAGCATAATAAGAGTTTATCCAGAGCTGTCCCGGAGTGTTTCAAAGGAGGGGAGAGTTCAATGTAGTGAATAATAAAGGGGTTTTCGCGGAGCTTGTCCTCTCCCCCAGCTATTATAGATGCCATATCAATAATATCCTGACTATCCCGCTTATCCTGAGAGGTAAAAATAATTGGTTTAGTTGTATTGAAAACCATTTCTTGAAATTTATACAGGTCTGTTAGCGGCGCAGGCTCATCCGAGATTGATCCGCTAGACATAACAAAATCAATATTGGATAGAGCATCGGCTATCAA
The DNA here is from genome assembly GCA_030607765.1 of Candidatus Aerophobota bacterium. The sequence goes on along the minus strand of JAUWJJ010000172.1, from coordinate 2,965 downwards.
TGCTCCCTGACCAATATCTTTTCGAGTTTGTTTTCTTAACTTACCTGTAAAGGAATCAATGATATTTGGACAATCTGAGCCCGTACCAAAGTAAAAATTTGCATTTTCCAACCTCATAGCTAACTTTCCCTCTCGGGAATAAATCAATATCTTTTTGGGAGCGTATCTCAAACTTTCCTTTACTAAATAGGGAGGTATATGAGCTATGTCATCTTTAATACAAACTTCATTATCTCTTAGCAAAGCTAAAACTTCCTCATTTTCCATCCTAACTCCTGTCCGCTCCAAAACCTCTAAAGATGCTGAATATATTGCTCTGCAGTCATCTTTAGTTAATACTTCAAATTGAGGTGTTTTAGTTATCATTCCCAACCTCCTTTGTTTATCAAGGGCGACTAAAGTCACCCCCACCCATAGAAGGGATCCTTATTTTATTGGGTAGGGGAGTATCTCGCCTCCCATTTACTTGACAAGGACTTAGGACTAATGACTGTTGACTATTTAGTCCGTGCTCCTTTGCCAGAATCATTGAGTAGCTGGATTTTATCTTCTTTAGGATAGCTTTTTCTCCCGCTCAGCAATAATCTTATCTACTTCTTTCATCTCATCTTTTGAAATTAGCGGGGGAGTATCTTCCTTGAGAATCTCATGAACTCTATCTTCCAATTTTTGGTTAACTGTTTTGCAGCCTCCCGCTTTCCATACCTGGTATTCCTTTTTGTTCAGGAACTGCGGATACCAACCCTCTTTCTTGAAGTATTTCATAGTGTGCTCTTCTGATAGGAAATTACCCCCCGGACCAATCTTATGGATTAAATCCACAGCTAAGGTTTCCTCATTGACCTCAATTCCTCCCATAAAGCACTTAACCGCAGAGATAATCTCATCGCTTAACAGTAGTGCCTCCAGGCTAAAAATCAATCCTGAGTCTAAATATCCTATGTCGTGGCAAAGGTTAAGTCCCGCCAGAGCATTTATGAGAGTTGACCACATCATCTCCATTCCGCACTGGACATCGATGACACTCGAGTCAGTACAGCAGGCAAATCCAAAGGTTGGTAGGTTATAGAATCTACTTATCTGCCCCAGGGCTGCTTGGGCTTTAATGAATACCGGTCCACCATAAGTACAAATTGCGGTGTGCATATCCATCTGGCTTACAAATGGACCCCAGATAAACGGCGCACCAGGGCTCTTGAGTTGATGTAGTACTAAGCTGGCAAGAGTCTCTGCGTTACCTTGAGCAAGACCACCAGCTAAAGTTACCGGACCGGTAGCTCCCATATCAACCATAGGTGGGAACACAATAGGAATTTTATACTCTGCACAAACCAAGAGAACCTCTGCTGCTTCTTTGCCAAGCACCAAAGGAGAAATAGGTTCCTCATAAACGATGAAAGATGGTGCCTTCCTCAGATTCTCATAGCTTCCAGCAAAAACTGTAGCCATATCAATCAGAGCTTTCATATTGGTGCCATTGGCAGCAGTGGTAAAGTATGGCTTATCGCAGTAAGTATTTGCTGTCTTAAAGTGATACAAATCCTGCATCATTGACGGACGGACATTGGAGGCAAGACCCGAATAAGAGTTAAAGTCAACATTCTCACACTTTTGGACAACCTTACCTATGTTTTCAATATCCTTAAGTACCGTGGGACGTACTTTATGAGTATAGGAATCAATTTGGTTTGGTACATCCGTCCCCAAACCATAGTTAACTACATTTCTCTCAAGAAGGACTTTTCCTTTCCCATATCTTCCTGTTACGAGGATTCTGGAGGGGACAGTTTTGAGTGCCTGTTCAACTAACAGGGATGGAATCTTAACTATACTGTCTTCGACATAGGCTCCTCCCTCTTTAAAAATTCTCAGGGCTTCCTTGCTGTGGATTTTCATTCCCGTCCTCTCTAAAATTTTTAGTGTGGCAGAATGTATAGCATAAATCTGGTCCTCTGAGAGAATTTCAAAGTAAGGTGTTTTATTAAACTTTTGATTAGCTTTTATCATTTTTAGAACCTCCAAAAGGATATTTAGCATTTATTTCCTGCAAGTCTACCATATCCTGTTTCCTTGTTAATTTTTAAATGGCAAACTGAACCTTGTAGTTAGAACTTAACTTTTTGGCTTGACAGCTCTGAAGAGAGGATAGTTCTTGTTTAACAAATTGAATGCCAAACACCTCTTCATATCCTCTAACAATATGGCTAATTAGCTCATTTAAGGTGACTTTTCTTCCCATTTCTTTGCTTAAACTGGTTATCTTGTCTTTTTGAAGTTTTTTATTTTTTCCCAAGCCCTGATAAAATTTCTCCATAATTTCTAAATATTCATCCAAATCTATATCTACCAGCAAAGTTCCGTGAACTAATGTAAATTTAGACCGTTTAACCAGGGAAACCCCGGCTAATTTTCTCCTTCCTACTACAATGTCATAAGGACCGGGGCAAAAGACAGCATCAACTTTTCCGTATCGGGCACAAATTCCCAGATTATTCAGCGCTCTTATTACACCTGAGGATAGGGTTTTAAATGTTTTACCTATTTTATTAAAGGCAAATTTGTGGTTTGAAGGAACAGTAACTGAAAAATTCAAACACCCCCTATTCTGAAAAATTGCTTCTCCTCCACTAAATCTTTTTACCAGAGCAATTTTTTCTCTTCCAATTATTTTCCAGATAGAATGGTTTGAATTAAGGTTGGTATGGGTGAATTTTCCCAAGACAAAGCACTTTCGCTTATTTTCCCATAGCCTGAGTGCAGGAAGAAAGCTACCGCTCCCCACTTCTTGAGCAACAACTTCCTCTACTGCCATATTTAGCGCTGGCTCAAAACTATCCTTTAAAAGATACCATTTCTCCATAGTTTGTTTTAAACAATAATAAAAGAATATGTAATGTCAAACTAACTACCCACCAGTTTCCTGAAATTTCAGGGGACAATAATCTATCCCAAAGGTTTCAGCTAC
>JAUWJJ010000026.1 GCA_030607765.1 Candidatus Aerophobota bacterium | reverse complement strand
GCATGCAGAAGAAATTAGTCACCCTGGCTCAAAAGAATAAACTTAAGAATCTAAGAAGAGGAATAAGAAGAGAGGAAAAACTGCCAGAGACAATGGGAGCAATAGTACGGGAGGCTTTGAAGGAATATTTTGAGGAAAAAAAGCTGGAATGGAAAGAAGGTAAGAATATAAACAGGCTAATTCAGACTAAAACAGGTTCTGTTGAGTGATGTCAGTTTAAAAAACCAAAATTAAGAAAGTGAGGGTAGAACAAGTGGTTCCTAAGAAATGGTTCCAGCATCAATGTTTTTTCAAAGGTATTAGATTGGTTGTTACTGACCTCATTTTGGGCCTTTGTGTTAGCTCAGGTTTTGCCCAAGGGAAGATTAAGCTTACCTGGAGTGAATGGTGGGACCAAGAATGGGGGGAGAAAACCATCAACTGGATAATTTCCTCATTTGAAAAGGAATACCCCAATGTTAAAGTGGAGACAGTTTTTGCCCCTCATAACCAATACATGGACAAACTCTTAACGATTTGTCAGGCTGGAGAAGCTCCTGATGTTATGAGCATGGAAGTTACCTGGGCAGCAAGCTTTGACAAATTGGGAGTGTTTAAAAATTTAGAGTCTTTGATCAGTAAGTCAGATCCAGAATTTACCTCACGCCATAATCCTGCCTGGGACAGTTGGTGGAAAGGTAGAATTGTAATGACCTACCTTTATACGATGTCTTATGGAGTTTATTATAACGTGCGGATGTTTGAGAAAAAAGGGGGTTTTGCATGAAAGGAAAATTAGCTGTTGAAAAAGAAAATTTAGCCATCAATGGAGGAAAAAAAAGTGTACCAGATGGCTTAAAGATAAAATGGCCAATAGTAACCAGGCAAGATAAAGAGGCTATTTTGAAAACTCTTGATGAACAGATCCTTCATGGGCCTTATGTTCCCGAGGTGATGGCTTTAGAAAAAGATTTTGCAAAGTACATTGGAACAAAATATTGCATTGCTACAAATAGCGGAACAGCTGCCCTGCACATGAACATAGCAGCTGCAGGCATTGGCCCGGGTGATGAGGTAATTACCACAGCATTTACATTTTTGTCCTCAGCAACAGCTGTTCTTCATCATAACGCAATACCTGTATTTGTGGATATCAATCCCCGGACTTGCAACATCAACCCTCAAAAAATTGAGGAAAAAATCACCTCCGAGACTAAAGCCATTATACCTGTTCACATTCACGGACTGCCGGCAGATATGGACGAAATAAGCCAGATCGCTAAAAAGCACAACCTGATAGTAATAGAGGATGCCTGTCAGGCTCCTGGAGCAACATACCATGGAAAAAAAGTAGGAAATTTTGGCGACATGGCTGCTTTCAGTTTAAATGCGACCAAGAATCTTCCTGGAATTGAGGGAGGATTGCTTGTCACCAATAACAAGAAATACCGAGATGAGGCTAATATGTTGCGTATGTTTGGAGAGGAAATCAAACCTGGAGAAAAAAGAGAATATAACGCTTATGGTATGGGATGGATGTACAGAACTTACGGAATGCCAGCAGCTTTTGCCAGGCGCCAGTTAAAAAGACTTGACAAATATAATGCTAACGCTCAAAAAAATGCCGAGTTTTTATCAAAGCATTTAGCCGAAATTAAGGGTATAGTTCCACCCTTTGTTCCTGAAGATAGAACCAGTGTATATCATAAGTATAGAGTAAGACTTGATCCTCCTGAATTAAACATAGATATCGAACTCTCCAAGTTCAAGGATAAAGTAATGAAGACTCTAAAGGCCGAGGGAGTGGATGTAGTATTATGGCAGTCTCTTCCTGTTCCCGGCCAGACCCTTTTTCAGCTTAAAGAAGGTTACGGTAGGGGTTGTCCCTGGAGCTGTCCTTACTACAAAAAGGAGATTAAATACGACATCCAAGAGTATCCAGAGACAGTTAAGCTGCTTAATGAATCCTTCGCTGTTTGCTCTGAGCCGTACCCAATTTATGCTCAGAAATTGGAGTTGATGAAATACTATGTAGAGGCATTCCATAAGGTGTTTAACAATTTAGAGCAAGTTCTGGAAACAGTATAACATCTTCAGGTTTTCAAAAATATCCTTAAAAAGGAGGTAAATATAATGCCTATGAGTGTTACAAAAAATAGAATTAAAAAAGATCTTCAAAGGTTAGGATTAAGAAAAAGTGCCTGGGTTCTCATGCACAGTTCCTTAAAGAGCCTGGGATACGTTAAAGGGGGACCAGACACGGTTATCAATGCCATTATGGAAATGGTGGGAAAAGATGGCCTGTTAATGGTTCCTACCTTTACTTTTAAAGGCTTTGTGCCTTATTTTGAACCTCACCGTACACCTTCAGAGATGGGTCTTATAACAGAAACCTTGCGTCAAAGAAAAGAAAGCACGAGAAGGCTGCATCCTCGGCACTCAGTTGGTGTTATAGGAAAAGAAGCTAAAAAAGTGGTAGGTGGGCATCTACAGGCAGGGTCTGTAGGGAAAGGAAGCCCCATAGATAAACTGGCTAAACGGGGTGGGTATGTCCTGTTATTGGGAGTAGGAAATACAGCTAATACCACAATACATACAGCTGAGGTCTACGCAGAACTTCCCTACCTTTACGCCGTTAAGGATTCACCTGATTTCCCCGAGCAAGCCGTAGTTAAGACTTCCAATGGAAATAAGCCTCCCGAGGAAAAAAAGATAAAAATTGATCTTGCCCCCTATCCCACATGTAGTAAGGGCTTTTGGGAACTGGAATCTGTAATGCAAGACAAAAGACAGATCCGATATGGAAAAGTAGGTCAGGCTAACTGCCAACTGATGAAGGCTCAGGATGTCATTGATACAGCATCATCCTTGTTGAGACAAGACCCTATATCTCTTTTGTGTGATAACCCATACTGCTATTCGTGTAATGAAAAAAGGATGTTCACCCGCTCGTTCTTGCACAAAGCTCTCAAGAAGAGAAAACACGCTTTAATATCAACCGGGAGGTAGATGTAAGGTAAGATAAATAATTTATTTATAAATTTGAGGGAGGGCATTGTAAGAATGGAAAAAGTACGTTTTGGAATGCTGGGATTTGGCGAGTGGGCAAGATGGCATGCCCGTTTTATCAGGGAGAACCCGGATGCACACCTTGTAGCAGTTGCTGAGAGCGATGAAGAAAAGCGCAGAATAGCTGCAAAAGATTTTGGTGTTAAGATTTACCCTGAGTATAACAAATTGTTAAAAGAGGAAAAACTGGATGTTGTAAATATTCTCTTGCCCAATTATTTACACCATGAGGTGGTAATAGCTGTTCTTCGAGCTGGATGTAATGCTTTATTGGAAAAACCCATGGCTCTTACAGTGAAAGATTGTGATTCAATTTTGAAGTTTGCTCAAAAAGCTCGCCATCAAGACAAAAAGCCATTTTTAGCCATTGGCTTTCAACTTCGCCTTTCTTCTCTTTGGGAGAAAGTTAAAAAATTAATTCAAGAAGGAAAGATTGGCTCTGTTAAAGCTGTAAACATTGAGGTTTTTCGCTCTGCTCCACCTGTAGGCTCAGGAGGCTGGCGTCTTAACAAGGATCAGGTTGGCAGCTGGATGCTGGATGCTCCTATCCACTATTTTGATCTTATCAGATGGTACTTCGCTGGAATGGGGAAGCCAGAATCTATCTACTCCTCAGGTAATTCTTTTTCAGGAAAAGCCCTCCTGGACAACTTCTCAAGTATTATTAATTTCTCCAGTGGCGGCCGGGGTATTCTTTCCTATAGTATGGCAGGATATGGATATTATACCATAGCGAAGGTCGTAGGAGATAGAGGTGCTATATGGGTCCATTGGGAAGAAGTTAAAGAAAAGCCCCCTGAGGCAAAGTTTTGGCTGGAGTACGGTCAGAACAAGACTAAACAAAAGATTGCTATTGATAGGCCAGCTGGGGAAACCTTTGACTTGAAAGCTGAGATTGACCAAATTGTGAAAGTAGTGCAAGAAGGAAAACCTGTTCCAGCTACTGGCCAGGATGGCAAAGAAGCGGTACGGATTTGTTTAGCAGCCGAAGAATCCTTAAATAGTGGTGAGGTGGTCAAACTATAGCCTCCGGAAAATAGGGCCAGTTTTCAAAGAAAGGAGATAAGGTTGATGAGCAAGAAAAATAATGCCAGAAATCAATTAGCTATATTAGGTGGTCACCCTACGAGAACCAGTTCCTTCCCACCCTGGCCACAGTTTGATAAGACGGAAAAAGAAAATCTTTTGCAGGTGCTACAAAGCAAAAAATGGGAAAGACATGAAGGATGTATGGTATCCAAATTTGAACAGCGATTTGCCAAGCTCTGCAGGGTTGAAAAGTCCCTTATGGTCACCAACGGGTCTACAGCTTTAGAAATTGCCCTTACTGTAGCCGGCATTGGAGCAGGAGATGAGGTGTTAGTTCCACCCTATACCTTTATGTCCACAGTGATGAGCGTATTGTTAGTAAACGCTCTTCCTGTATTCATCGATATTCATCCAGACACTTATTGCATTGATCCCCAGATGATAGAGAATCAGATTACCCCCAATACCAAAGCTATTCTTCCAGTACACCTTGCTGGAATGCCTTGCGATATGGAGAAAATAATGGATATTGCTTCCAGACATAACCTGGTTGTTATTGAAGATGCCTGTCAGGCTCACCTGGCCGAATGGGAAGGACAAAAGGTAGGAAGCATTGGTAAACTGGGCTGTTTTAGCTTTCAAGTGAGCAAAAATATCTCTGCTGGGGAGGGAGGTGCTATTATAAGTAATGATTCTGCTTTAATAGACCGCTGCTTTTACTATCACACTTGTGGGCGATTGCGGGCAGGAACCTGGTATTTTCATTCCCATCCGGGTACCAATCGCCGAATGACTGAATTTCAGGCTGCCATTCTTCTGGCCCAGATAAAGCGCGTTCAAGACCAGATGGCACTTAGGGCTAATAATGCAGTTCACTTATCAGAAAAACTATCCCAGATTCCAGGCATTAGTCCTTTATTGGTTTCTAACTTTGTTACTCTACATGCCTATCATCTTTACATTTTCCGGTATAATGCAAACGCCTTTGATGGTCTGCCGAGAGACACCTTTGTAAAAGTGCTGCAGGCGGAGGGAATTCCCTGCTCAACAGGCTATGTACCTCTTTATAAAGAAAAATTTATTAAAAAGACAATAGAAATACGGAAATTTCAAAACATCTTTGGTTCAAGCCGCATAAATCAATATTGTAAGTATTTATCTGAAATTCGGTGTCCGGTAACTGAAAAAGCCTGCGGGGAGGAAGGAGTATGGATTCCTCAATCGGTTCTTTTGGGAACAAAAGAAGATATGGACAGTATTTTTGAAGCGATTCAAAAAATACAGAGATACGCAGAAAAGTTAAACAAAACATATGAGAATCTTAACAACAAAATATTTTTATAAACAGATAAGACACTATTTTACAACAGGATGAGAGAGCTTTATTTTAATATAAAAGAATTTTTTCTGGAGTTATTTTCCTTTTTTCGCCTGTAAAGTTGGATAGGAAAATAAATAAGACTGTAAAATGCCCCTACATTGGAAAGATTTCTAATACCTCTTCGGGCCTCGATTAAGAATTCTCGATAGACTATTCTCTTTGGCACTTCTCCCCTCTCACGAACCTGAGATAGACAACTAATAGCATAAAATCCCAGGATAAAGACGGCAAAGAAAAGAAAATCCAATCCCTTAAAGTTTAAAAGATACGCTGTCCATCCTTCCTTAGAACTAAGCCAGCGAAAGTTGAGGGAAAGTTCCATTAAAGCTAATATATCAGCGAGTGCTCCTCCCAAAATGGGACCAATTCCCATGCCTATTGAGGCTAAAGCACCGTTGATAGCAAGATATTTAGTAGTATCAACTGAAGGAGCTAATTTGAAAGCGATATTAAAGGAAGCAATAGAAACTCCTGCAATAGAAACTCCTAAAAAAACATGGATAAGAGTTAGAAGTGGCAAGGTAGCAATATGCATTTCTGGAAGAGTAGTAAAAGGCCAGGTAATGATACAGATAAGCAAAAGCATCCCACTTGCCTGCATTACCGACTTGTTGGAGAACCTATCTGTCAGCCGCCCCCAAATGTTAAGGAACAGAATATAAAAAAGCTGAGTGAGCACGGAGAACAGTATTACAATCGTAAGTGATAATCCAATTCTCTTAAGCATATAAACAGTAAAGAAGGGAACTGCAAAATTAAAACTCAAAGCCCAGAGGGTAGTAAATTTTAACATCTTTCTGAAATTCTCATCCTTAAAAGGAGAACTTATTACTTTAAATAAAGAAACTTTTTCATGAGCCTCTCCCATTAAGGGCTCTGGAGTTGCCCGAAGTGCCAGAATACTACCAATTCCGAAACCAAAGGCAATAAGAAACACTATAGAGTAGCCAAATGCAGGCTGTGAGGGAAACCTGGCTTGCCAAAAATCAACAAATCGACCAGCTAATAAAGACAAAGGCATTGCCAGGACAAAACTCCATGTCAATCGCTTGGAAAAAAATTGCCCACGGACTTCATCTGGTATCAGCTCTCTCATCCAGGAACTCCAACTACAAGCAGAGAAAGCAGTAGCAACCCCGGAGAAAAAAATACCCATAATAAGGACAGAAAGTCCTGACTTTATAAAAAACAGTGGTATCAGTGCAAAAATCGGGAGCCAAATTCGGGCAATAATGGAAGCTAAAATACAGATGAGTTTGCGTTTTCTGATCTTTTCTACTACAAGCACAGCTGGAATCTGAAATACATTTCCCAAAAAAGGAGCCGCTGCGAGAAGTCCTATAACCAAATTAGATGCTCCTAAAAGCAGACCAAAAGCAATTATAAAGGCTCCACTGGACAAATTAAACATAGTTTGGAACATCATCCCATCATAGAGAACATATTTTGATCCCTTCTCTCTTTCTGCGGGAAGAAGTTGGTTTCTTACTTTTTCTTCACTCATTCTTATTGCTCTTTTTTTATACTGGTGTAAAAATTTTAAATATTTCTTACTGTGAGCTTAATTTTATCTTTTGCGACCGAGCTCCAGCATTCCTCTTTTTGAAGAAGAACAAAGTATATTATAAATTTTTTAAAGAAAGTCAAAGTAACGTATCAAATCATTTAATGAAGTAAACTTAAGGCGCATAATTGACAGAGAAGAAAATTTTGATAAATTTAATTTTCTGAAACTTTATACAGGTTAAAGCAATGCCAAAAAATTATTCCAGAATTTCTTCAATTTTACCGGAAATAAAACAGTTTATCTCTCAAAAAAGAAAAGATGAGCTAAAGGATGTTTTTTATACTTATAAACCTGTAGAGATAGCTGAAGCTTTAAAGGAACTATCCTTAAAAGACAAAGTCTATCTTTTCTCTTTATGGGATATTGATTTTGCAACCGATGTCTTTGAAAAAATGGACAATGAGGATCAAATTACTCTTTTAGGTGCCATTGATGAGGTTCATAAGAAAAATATTTTAAATGAACTTGCTCCAGATGAAAGAGTGGATTTATTTGAAGAGCTTTCTCCGGAAATGGTAAATCGCTTCCTCTCCATAATGAAGAAAGAAGAGGCGAGAGATACTAAGGAGCTCATGAGGTATGAGACTACCACTGCCGGAGGGAGAATGACTACTGAATTTGCCAGCGTTAAGGAAGAGGTAACTGTGGGGGAAGCTCTAAACATCCTTAGAAAAACAGCTAAAGATCTGGAAATGGTTTATTACATATATGTCCTGGATAATCAGGATAAACTGGTTGGCGTGTTATCTCTTAAAGAGTTAATTTTAGCTCATCCCCAAGACAGAATTAGTCAGGTAATGCATCGCAATCCTATTGTCCTCCCTGTAGATATGGATCAGGAAAGGGTAGCCAGAGAAATAGCAAGGTACGATTTTGTAGCATTACCTGTAGTTGATAATGGTGGAAAAATGAAAGGTATCATCACTGTAGATGATATAATTGATGTAATAGATGAGGAAAATACTGAGGATATGTACAAGTTCGGCGCGGCAGGTGAGCATTTAGAAGAATATATGAAAATGAGACCCACTTTTATCGCTAAAAATCGCTTGATCTGGCTAATTATACTGGCAATAACTGGCCTTTTTTCTGGCTTAGTAATACAAAAATTTTCCTTTGCCTTAGAAAACGTGATAGCTCTATCTTTTTATATTCCTATGCTTATGGGTAGCGCAGGTAATGCTGGAATTCAAGCTGCTATGGCTGTAGTAAGAGGGCTGACTACAGGGGAGGTTAGAATAAGAGATATCTGGAGGGTAGTAAAAAAAGAATTTCTTATTGGGGGAATGTTAGGTATACCTTTAGGATTAGTGGCTTTGGTAAGAGCTCTTATTTTTCAAAAAAACTCTCTTTTGGGAGTTACCGTAGCTTTATCTATGCTAATTACCATTACATTTGCTACCTGTCTGGGAGCTATCCTTCCCCTTATCTGCAAACACTTAAAGCTTGATCCTGCTGTTGTTTCTGGTCCTTTAATGACCACAATTTTGGATATTTCTTCTTTGATAATTTATTTTACAATATCTATCGCTCTTTTAGGACTGTAAACCAAGATTTAGCAATATGAATAATGTTCATTAAAGTTACTCTGGAATGTTGCTCTCAAAGTAAAATTTATCAAGTCTAAAGGTTTGAATTACATTTGGGGGTAGATTATCTAAGTTGAGTTGTACATAGCGCAGGCTCTTTGAGCCTTGCGGCTACCCAGGTAGCTCACCGATTGAGTGTCAAGAACTGCCCAACGAATTGGGCAACTACAGGTTTTTTTATAGCTCACCAAATCCAGTTTCAATTATCTCCTCTGGCTCTCAGTATCTCGCAAGCTCTTTTTAACTCCTTGCGAGTATTTACTCCCTTAGCTACCCAAGGATCATCTACTCTGAAAGCTTCTACTCGAAATCCTTGCTGGAAAAATAACTCAATTACATCGGTTAGATAGTACTCCCTGCTAACCTGGTTAGGCTTAAGATGGAAAAGCGCAGGAAAAAGTTTTTGAGGATCAAAACAGTAAATACTT
>JAUWJJ010000041.1 GCA_030607765.1 Candidatus Aerophobota bacterium | reverse complement strand
CTTTCAAATTAATGCTAATAATCCTGTCCCAATCTTCCTCTCTAACATTTACTACATCGCCTTTTATATAAACGCGAGCATTGTTCACTAAAATATCTATTTTTTCATAAATTTGGCAAGTCCTATTTACCATTGTTTTCACATCGAGCGCTCTGGATATATCTGTCGGAATAAAGGTTGCTTTTCCCCCTCTTTTCCTGATAACATCTACAGTGTCTTCCCCCTTCTCTTTATCACAATCTACGACAACTACCTTCGCTCCTTCTTTTGAAAAAAGAAGGGCTGTTGCCCGGCCAATTCCCGAGCCCGAACCTGTAATTATGGCTACTTTATTTGCTAATTTCATCAATACCTCCTCTACTTATAAGATGCTTGAGGGAGAAAATATAGGCTTCGCCCAATCCCAATACCTCAGAATTGATGCGCCCCCCGGGGAGTGTTATTTTAACCTTCCTTCTCTGTATGCACAGATATAATCCATACAATACTCATCTAACCCAAGTACTGCCCGAGCTGACAGCAGAGTACTCATCATCCCAGGCTCACACGGATCAACAATTGCCCCATCACATCCAGCTCCAATAAGCATAGATAAAAAAGCTTTATTTAAATTATTACGGGCAGGGAGTCCAAAAGAGATGTTTGACAGTCCCAGAGCAATGTGGGCTTGTGGAAATTCTTTTTTGGTGGTAATAATAGCATCCAAAATAAATTTTGCCTGCCCTGGATTGGTTGATGCGGGACGAATAAGATAATCAAAATACACTTTATTTAAGGAAATGCCTTCCGATTCAATTAGCCTGGCTAACTTTCTTGTAATTTTCATCCTTCCCTCATAGTTTTCCGGCATACCATTATCATCCATTGTTAGAGCAATTATACCTGTTTTGTATTTCTTTACCAGGGGCAAAATTTCCTCGATACGTGCCTTTTCTCCAGTTATAGAATTTATTATGGTAGCGGGTCTGTTGCATATTTTAATTCCTTCCTCCAGTGCTACAGGATTGGCTGAATCAAACACAAGGGGAAGCTCTGTTGCCCTGGATACCACTTCAGTCAACCATCTCATATAATCTACTTCTTTTGCTGGATTCCCACCAGCATTGATATATATATGGGTAGCACCTGCCCTGGTTTGTCTGCCCGTCTCAGAGGTAATAAAATCAGCGTCTCTTTCCCATACTTTCTCTCTAATACTCTTTCTGGTCATATTAATGCGTTCTGCAATAACTGTAAACAATTTTTCTCACCTTGTTTATTTTTAAACTTAACTACCTACGTTTAAGCTACATCATTGTAGACCCTGTTAGATACTTGCTATCTAACAGGGTAAATATGGCACTTCCTTGCAATCAGTTGAATATGCCGAGGAGTCGTGCCACAACAACCACCGATAATTGTTGCACCTGCTTTTATCAACTCTGGTACAAATCTTGCCATTTGTTCAGGACTTTCAGGATAGACAGTCTTACCATTTTTAAGCTTAGGAATCCCTGCATTGGGTTTTATCCAAAGAGGAAGGGAAGTAGTTGAGCGCATAATGCGGGCGATTCCCACCATATCCTCAATCCCAAATCCACAATTTGATCCCACTATATCTACCCCGGAGCTCTCCAGTTCAATAGCTGCTTGTTGCGGTCCTGTTCCCATAACTGTAGCAAACCCCATCCTTCCCTTGCTAAAAGTCATAGATACCGCTACTGGAAGATTAGAATTTTCCCTGACAGCTTTTATGGCACATTTAGCTTCATTTAAATCTGTCATTGTTTCAATAATTACTCCATCAGCTCCTCCCTCCACAAAAGCAATCACCTGCTCAGCAAAACAGGTAATCATTTGTTTTTCTGTAATGATACCCAGAGGTTCCATAAACTCACCAGTTGGGCCAATGGAAGCAAAAACCAAAGAATCTCCTGATACTTCCTTGGATAGCTCAACACCCCTTCTGTTTATCTGTCTTATTTTTGATAAAGCGTTAGCTTTTTTTAGTTTAAAAGGATTGCCTCCAAATGTGTTGGTTAATATAATATCAGTTCCAGCTTCTCGGTAAGATGCGGCAATTGCTCTTACATCATCGGGGCGATTCAGGTTCCAAAGCTCGGGACACTCCCCGAGAATAAGTCCTCGTTTTATCATCTCTGTGCCCCAGGCTCCATCCAAAACTAAAAGCCCCCTGGAACATAGGATACTTTTCCAATCTTTCATTCTAATCTCTCAACTTTTTTATATCCTTCTTTACTTATCCTGGAATATCGCTCTCAAAGTCAATATCATGTAGCTCAGGCCTTTAGGCCTGATGAGTATTACGTAGCTCAGGCCTTTAGACTTGATGAAGATAGGCAGACCTGAAGGTCTGTACTACAGAACCAAGCTATGTAGCTCAGGCCTTTAGGCCTGACAATGGGCAAACCTGATGGATAGGCAGACCTGAAGGTCTGCACTACATTATTAATGCCGCTATTTTCTGCTATAAGCTACTAAATAGTTTGCCGAATTCAGGTTTATTTATTGGGCCTTCCTCTTGTTTTCTTTTGCAGGGAAACGACTCAAAACCACACCTTTCTCATGAAGAAGCACCCTATTCCCTCCGCATAGCTCATCCTTAGAAGGCTCTAAAGAAACTTCCCCTCTTCGGGGAAGAATAAATATTCCAATTTTTGTTTTTTCCCTGGTAAAATTTTTATCAACAAAGGCAAGTCCAAGCTGAATCCCTTCTACTAAGGCACAACTGGTAACTCTTCCAATATACTCGCCCTTTTCACTTACTACAGGGTCCCCCGATTTTACCATCCTGATACCTCTGGACATCATTTTAAAACGGATAATATCCATTTTTCTGTTGGCTATACTTTTCAGAAGAGGTTCTCTGCCTATAAAGAAAGGTTTATGAAACTTAACAAATGCTCCATGACCTTCCTCAACAGGATTAATAAGGTATTTTCCGGCAAGCTCATATCCATATAGGGGAAGACCAGCTTCAATCCTGGTTGAATCTCTGGCTCCCAGGGCGCAAGGCTTAATTCCAAATTCTTTTCCTTTATCTAAGAGCAAATTCCAGATAAAACAGGCTTTGTCTGGATGAAAGTAAAGCTCGAAACCTGTATTTTCTCCAGTATAACCTGTTTGAGAAATTATCATCTTAACTGCGGCCAATTCATCCTCTATAAACTCATTTTTTTTAATCCTGATTAATTTTTCCTGCAATTTTCTATTTTTAGCTATTCTTTGCAGTATAGCTAAAGAGTTAGGACCCTGAATAGCAATGTCAACTTTTTGGTCTTTTCCAGATGATGCATATTTTAAATTTCTTATAATTACTCTGCCTTCAATTTCTTTTTCAGGATAGTCTTTATCTATGAGAAATTTTTTAGAATTAACTGCATTTAGCCACATCCAAACCTTTTCCTCATTTGCGGCATTACAAACCATCATATATTGGTTTAAATCCTGGCGATAAATCATAACATCATCCAAAACACCTCCATCCGGATCAAGAAGATAGGCATATTGAGATTCCCCTGGATTTATCTCCCTTGCATAATTTGTACTAACTGTATCCAGGAAACTGGTAGCATACTCACCGCTAATCTCTATTACTCCCATATGACCTACATCAAAAAGCCCGGCTGTTTCCCTTACTGCTCTGTGTTCCTCATCAATACTGCTATAACAAATTGGCATCATCCAACCAGCAAAGGAGGTAAATCTTTTGGTTAGCTTTGAATGCTCCTTATGCAAAGGGGTTTTTCTTATCCTGCTCTCTTTTTCTCTATATTGAAACTTATCCTTTTTTACCCCTGAGACCCCTGCGGCTTTGCCGATTATTTTTTGTCCAATAAAGTAACACTTTGGTAGGTGAAAATAAGAGGGGAGCATCTTTTGCAAAGAGGAAACATCAACCACAGATTTAGGAGCTTTATAGGAAGGTAAATTTGCCTCTGAACGCAAATGTTCTCTGGCTAAAATGCCAGCAGGTTTGATTTTCACTTCCCTTCCTCTCTCCAAAAATAAATTCCAAAGGCCTAAAGCATCATTCGGGTGAACATAAAACCTGAACCCTGAAGTATTCTCAGTATAATTTATCCGAGAGAAAATCCCTCGTACTTCTTTAATTTCCCCTTCTGAAAAGCAAAATTTCCCTAAACTGTTCAAAGAGGACTCTACTTTGCCAAGAAGCCCAAGAAGCTTGGAAGAGTTTGGTCCATACAAAGCGAGTCCCGTCCTGTGCAATTTTTCCTCTTCCTTCAAATCCTCCACCACCACCGGCCCTTCAATTTTGGCGAATATGTCATCCTCATCAAAGCTAATGTATCCATCAGAAAGCTCCCTTAACCACAACTTTACCTCTTCAGTGTTTTGGGGATTAGTTTCCATTAAATAACTATCTATATTCCTATCATCTGAGCCTAAGTAAAAAATTGAAACATCATCAATAATATTCCCCTTTTTATCCAGAAGGAAGGAATGAAGAAACTGACCGGGTTCAAGCTTATCTATGTCATTGGTAGATACCTGTTGCAAAAACGGCTTTGTTCTTTCTCCACTTATCTTTAAAAGTCCCATATCACCAATATCAATCAATACAACTCCCTTTTTAGCTGCCTTAAGTTCTTCTTCAAAATTTTCATAGTAAAGGGGCATCTTCCAGCACCTACTTTGGGAAAATTTTGCTCTTAGCTTTTGATGCTCACTAAATAGAGGAGTTTGTTTTACCAATTGTTTTATGGGGGGAGCATAATGAGGATAACCAAACTTAAGGGTTTTCTTATAGGCAGGAGCCTCAACTCTTGCTCTTTTAATCAGTTGGTTTACTTCCCACCTTGCTTTTTCCAATACCTTTAAATCTATCTTCCCCCTGGACAAATCTCCCCTTAACCCTATATAACCAAAAGGTTGAATGTTAGTTAATACATAGTGAATAATCTTGGCTAACTTTTCCATATCCTCTTTTCCTAATCCTCTTTGAGTAATCCAGGGAGTTCCCAATCTGATACCACTGGCCTCAGCAGCTGTTTTATCACCAGGAATGGTATTTTTGTTAACCACTAAACCGCAAATATCTAAAATACGAGCAGCTATTTCGCCTTTTAGAGGAAAGCCAGTTTTGGTTTCAATAGTATTTAAGTCAATCACTAAAAGATGAGTATCTGTCCCTCCATAAGCTATCTTTAAACCTCTTTTTTCCAGAAAAGAGGACAGTGCCTTAGCATTTTCCACAATTTTTTCTTGAAGTCTTTTAAACTTTCCTGTCCCGGCAATTTTAAACGCTACAGCCATAGCCGCAATCTTGTTGATATGAGGGCCACCCTGCTCGCCAGGGAAAACAGCGCTATCTATTCTCTTAGCTTTTTCCTCATCAGTAGTTAAAATAACCGCTCCACGCGGGCCACAGAGAGTTTTGTGAGTAGTGAAGGTAATAACATCAGCATATCCAATGGGATTAGGGTATACTCCAGCAATCACCAGCCCTGCTGGATGAGCGATATCAGCTACAAGTATCGCTCCCACCTTATCGGCAATTTCTCTAAATTTTTGCCAATCAGGTGCCCAGGGATAAGAAGTATAACCGACAATTATCATTTTTGGTTTGTGTTTGACAGCCAATTTTTTAATAGCCTCGTAATTCAATTTCTGGGTTAGTTTATCAACTTCGTAAGAAACAATATGATAGTATCTACCGGACCTGCTAAATTCACTGCCATGGGTTAAATGCCCTCCATGGGAAAGAGCCATACCCATAACTGTATCACCAATCTCAACAAAAGCATTATATACAGCATTGTTAGCTGCTGCCCCGGAGAGAGGCTGAACATTTACAAATATTTGATCGGCACTAACCTTTATGAGAGCATTTGGATTCTTATCTGTAGCAAAACATTCAGCTGCTCGTCTCTGAGCTAAAGCTTCCACAAGATTAACGTAGTCAGCTCCCTTGTAAAATCGCCTATCAGAATAACGTTTGTAGCAAGCAAGTTGATAGTTAAAATCCCCTAATATTTTTTCCTCATCTTTGGTCATTCTTAAAGAAGGATATCCTTCGGCATACAGGTTAGTGAAAACTGAACCTAAGACTTTCCTGATAACTTCGGGACATATACTTTCCGAAGGGATAAGGATAAGTTTCTTTGCCTGTCTGTCCTCTTCGAACCTAATTATAAGATCTGTATCGGGATCTATCTGGGATAGATTACCTTCAACAAGAAAATTACTTTCCTTTAACAAATATTTTTTCTCTTTCATTCAGTAGACCTCAACAGCCCTCTTAATTCTTCTTAGCCCTTCCAGTATATTTTCTTTGGAAGTTGCATAGGATAGCCTGATGTACTCTTCCCTCTCCCCTTTATTTCTTCGGCCAAAACAGCTCCTGGCTAATACCGCTATACCCGCCTTATGTAAGAGGTACTGTTGAAGTTCTTTTGAACCTGATAAATTAAGATTTTGACAAGCCCTGGTTACATTTGGATATATGTAAAAAGTCCCTTGCGGTTTTAAACATTTAATCTCTTTGATATCATTCAACCCTTTATAAATAATATCTCTTCTCTTCTGAAGTTCTCCTACCATAGCTAAAGGCTTATCCTGTGAACCTATTAGAGCTTCCATCCCCGCATATTGAGTAAATGTTGCCGGACAGGAAACAATATTTATTTCCATTTTGGCAACATTAGTAGCCAGCTCTTTCCTCATTACTCCAAATCCCAATTGCCAACCCGTCATAGCATAAATTTTGGAAAACCCATCAACCAGAATCGTTTTTTCCTTCATTCCGGGAATGGAAATAATGCTTTGACATTTCCCATCATAAATTATCCTGGAGTAAATCTCGTCAGAGAGTACCCAAATATCATTTTCAATGGCTATCTTAGCAATAGTTTTTAAATCATCATAGTTTAAGATACCCCCGGTAGGATTCTGGGGAGAGTTAATAATAATCATTTTTGTTTTTGGAGTTATTCTTTTTTGCAAATCCTCTGTATCAAAGCTAAAATTCTTCTCCTCTAAAAGGGGAAGGGGAACCGGTTTTCCACCCACAAAATTTATAACTGATTCATAAATTGGATATCCCGGATTTGGATATATCACCTCATCTCCCTCGTTAATACAGGAAAGGATGCTATCAAAAATTATTGGTTTTGCCCCTGGGGTACCCACTACCTCATCAGGGTTCACCTCAATACCTCTGGTTTTAGAGATATAATGAGCAATTGATTTTCTTAAAGGAAGAATTCCAACTGAAGGACTATAATGAGTATAACCATCCTTAATTGCCTCTATTCCTGCATCTTTAATATTCTGGGGTGTGTTAAAATCGGGCTCTCCAATAGCAAAACTTATAATATCTTTTCCTTCTGCTCTGAGTTTATTTACCTGTGCCAAAACCTCAAAAGCAGTTTCAGTTCCTAATCTCCCTGTTCTTTTTGCTATTTGCATTGGAACACCTCTCGTAATTTATTTTTCATTAATAATAAAAAAAGGGTACAACTAAGTGTTGTACCCTCTGTCCTTTTACCTGAGAGATTTCATCTTGCCCATAAAGGCAAAATTCCCCTTCGGTCCTTTCCTTAAAATTTTAAGGAAAGCTTCTCCAGAGAGCTAATCAATTAAGGTCCTTTTGCCTGAGAGTTTAAATTGCCCCTTCGGCGCCGGATACCCGGTCTCTCCCTTAATTGCCCTCTAAAACATATTTTTAATTTTACATCTTAATTTAATACCATACTTGAAAGATTTTGTCAATTTTCTATTACTCCAGTTTCCTGAAATTTTAGGGCTGCCCTTTCCTTCGCTGTTTTCCGGGCGCCAGCGGCTAAGTTTCACATTACTCTTGGCAGGTCTAAAGACCTGCTCTACTTATTACACGTTACAAATTACATCTTACTCTTGGCAGGCAGGTCTTTAGACCTGCTCTACATTTACTGTAGCCGCAACCTTCAGGTTGCGTAAGATTCGCAGGCTCT
>JAUWJJ010000132.1 GCA_030607765.1 Candidatus Aerophobota bacterium | reverse complement strand
GGAAAGATAAAGTTATTACTCAAATTATTGGTTGTATAAAGGACCTTTTAAAAGAAGGAGAAACTCTTGGGGTTTCTTTAGAAAAACTCTTGGGAATAGGGGTGGGAAGTCCTGGTCCCCTGAATCGCAGAGAAGGAATAATTTATAATGCTCCTAATCTGCCCGGATGGGAAAATGTCCCTTTAGTAAAGATTTTAAGAGATGAGTTAGGTATATCTGTTTTTCTGGAAAATGATGCTAATGCTGCTGCTCTGGGAGAGTGGTGGTTAGGAGCTGGAAAGAATGTGAATAATCTAATCTTGCTAACGCTGGGGACAGGAATAGGAGGATGTATAATTAAAGAAGGAGAAGTTTATCACGGAGCAAGGGATATGGGAGCAGAACTGCGACATATAGTAATTAAAGAAGGGGGACTGATCTGTGGATGTGGAACCAGAGGGTGTCTTGAAGCTTATGCTTCTGCTACAGGAGTAGTAAAAAGAGCAAGAGCTGCTATGAAGAAGGGATACAAAACTATTCTTAAGGATCTATTAAAGGATAATCCTGAAAGGTTAACCTGTGAATTAGTATTTCAGGCTGCCCGAGAAAGAGACCCTTTAGCTGTTTGGTTAGTTGAGGAAACAGGGAGATATTTAGCAATTGGGATAGGGAGTATAGTTAATGTTTTAAATCCAGAGATGGTTATTCTTTCAGGAGGGATGACAAAAGCGGGGGATCTTTTATTTAATCCAGTGCACAGATTTGTCAGGTTATTTTCCCTGAAGGCAGTAATTGAAGGGGTAAGGATTGTTTCAGGAAACTTAGGGGATGAAGCCGGGGCTATAGGAGTGGCGGCAACTGTTTTGAAAGAAAGGAAAGCGATATAAATTTCATGTGTCAAGAAAAAAGAGCAGAGATAATCTCTGTAGGGACAGAGATTATCCTTGGTCAGATAGTGGATACAAACTCAGCCTATTTAGCCAGAAAATTAGCTTTACTGGGGATAAACCTTTTCTGCAGGGTTGTGGTTGGTGATAATGCGAAAAGGATAAAAGAAGCAGTAAAACAAGCTTTAAAAAGATCGGATATCCTTATTCTTACAGGGGGTTTGGGACCTACTCAGGATGACGTTACTAAAGAGGCAGTAAGCCAGCTATTGGGAAAGGAATTACTACTTAATGAGAAAATAGCAGAGCAAATTCAAAATAAAATTTTCCATCACCCAATACCCAGAGAAGCTGTTGTTAAGCAAGCTATGATACCTTTATCAGCTAAAGTTATTCCCAATCGAATAGGAACTGCTCCAGGAGTCATTTTTGAGAAAGATGGAAAAACTATAATTTTGCTTCCAGGAGTTCCAGAAGAGTTAAAAGTAATGGTGGAGGAGGAAGTTGTTCCTTATCTTTCAGGTAGAATCTTCCAGAAAGAGGTTATAAAATCCAGAGTTTTAAAGGTGTGGGGAATGGGGGAAAGTGAGGTAGATAAGAGAATTAGCTCTATAATAGATGAAGGGTTTAATCCTACGGTGGCTCTTTTAGCTAAGAAGGAAGGTACCTGCGTCCGTATTACAGCAAAATTTGCTCCGGATAAGGTGGATGAGGAAATTAGAAAAGTAGAGGATAAGGTTAGAGAAAAACTTGGTGATTATATTTACGGAGTTGATGAGGAAACAATGGAATTAATTGTGGGCTCTCTTTTAAAAAAGAAAGGTTTAACTTTAAGTTTAGCTGAATCTTGTAGTGGTGGACTACTCTCTCATAGAATAACCAATATTCCGGGAAGCTCGGATTACTATCTTAGTGGAGTGGTAAGCTACAGCAATGAGGTAAAATGCAGTTTATTGGGAGTTCCTGAGGGGATTATCAAGGAAAAAGGAGCGGTTAGCGAAGAGGTAGCAAAAGAGATGGCTAAAGGGGTAAGAAAATTAGGGAAAGCTCATTTGGGTATAGGAATTACCGGTATTGCTGGACCGGATGGTGGAATCCCTGACAAACCTGTAGGATTAGTTTACATTGCTCTTAGGAGTGAGAGAAAAGAAATATGTCAGAAGTTTATCTTTTCAGGAGGAAGGGAAATGATAAAGTGGAGAGCATCCCAGTCCGCCCTAAATATGCTCAGAAGATATTTAACCCGGATTCGCTAAACTGGTAAAACTCTTTCATGGGTAGGGGAGGCTTTAGCCTCCCAATTAGCTCCGCTTCTTCCAAGCGGACACTACTCATTTTTATTCCTTAATGGGAAGAAAACTTCCTCCGGATACTTCCTTAGCGATAATGTGGTAGTTCCTATCAAAATCTACATTTATTTGCATTAAATTGGAACACTTTTTTCCCAGAATTTCCTTTTTTAAGTTAAAAGCAGCTCCTTGTTCCCCACTTTCAAGATATAAGTTTTGAAGATCTGTTCTTTGATTGACCTTTATAGTTATTTCCTCACCACATTTTTCGCATTTTACCTTAAAAGTTATAAAGCCAGCCTCCCCTCCTGCTTGGGGAGCCTGCTTTAGCCAAGAAGAGAGTTTACCAAAAATTCCCATTTATTTCACCTCCAGTTATAATATTTCAACTTGAATTCAGCAACCTAATTTTATTAAGTTATCCACCGAGGCTGTTTTACGGCGATGATTAGTAATTTGTGAAAAGTAATATGTAATGAGTAATATGTAAAGGGTAAAAACCTTTTTACTCATCACTTTTCAGTAATTACCCATTACTATTTACTAATCACGAGAAAAAAGCGACCATTTCAAAGCCCTGAGGGAAAAAGCAACAATAAAAACGCCGAATCCGGGTTCAACAAATCACAATAATGCCGAAGGGAGGATTTGATGAGATAAGTTTTTAGGATGTCTTGCTATCAGCCTGTTTTTCTTATTAATCCTTATTCTCAGTATCTTTCCCACCGTTTTGAGTTTGTGTATTTTTTCCTAATTCTGCTTATTTTTTGGAGTGATTTGGTTACAAATTCATTACAAAAATTATCGAACATTTTGTTTGGTTACTTTATGTTTAATCCAGTTAATTAATCCATAGAAATCCTTTGTTGGTATGTTAAATCTTCTTCTTGCTGCTCCAACGACTGCCTTTGTTAACTCACATCTCTCACCATGGCACTTAACTGGATACCATACTGGGCGGCCATTTATGTCTGGATGGAAATACATGCGCTCGCGCTACGCTTACCTCTTCTCTCGCACTCTATCACACCAAATCTTTTCAGTTTTTTTCGTAGTTCGCGGTATTTAAGTGGCTTATCACCAGGATCTTTAGGCATGAATTTTTATATCGGCTGGTGTTCGTTCTTCTTCAATTAATTCATTCAAACGTTCCTTGGGAGTTTGAAGAAGCAATTTATCTATACTGAAAGGTAATTTGGCTTTCTTTTTGTGAGTTTTATTGAAGACATCCCAATAAATTTTTGGCGCAGGTTGCCATGCAAATTGCTCAATATTATGTTCCATTGCAAATTGAAAATATGAATATACAAGCTCCATAAAATTATCGCTTGCTTCTTTATGTGTCCTACCCGCTGCTACTATGTCGAATTCTAAACAATGAGCAATATATTGATCATTCTCTTTATAGCCTAATATGTGTAAACTTCCATTTATTTTTTTACGAACACCCTTTTTTTGAGGCATTTTTGTTCCCCCTCTATAAAAATTAGTTATAATAACCAGCGAATAATTCTATCCTGAGGGAAAATTTTTGTCAAGTTTTAGGTGTTTTTGTCTTGATCTATTTGTGAGAAAAATTTGCCTGATATTACTTATAATACTGGAAAGATTATCCTCCCTTGGGTGACTTTGGGCCTCTTTTTGTTAAATCCCTTTATTTAAAATAAACGCTATTTTCTCTAAGTCTTTCCTTCCCATTTATTACTTCCACTTACCCAGTTTCTCATCTTCCAATTTCTTAATTCTTTTTTCTAACTCTTTTTGTCTATCCCTTAAAAAATCTCCGCCTTTCTGCAACTGTTCGATATTCCTCAACACCTTTTGCATATCTACCTTCTCTAATTCTTCTACTCTTTCCTGTAATTGCTTAACATCCTTTTTTATCTTCTCAGTCCCTTTATTACTAAATCCAAAAGCCATTTCTTCATCACTTCCTTAACTACCCATACCTCTCCCTACAAGGATGGATAAGAAACACCATACTTTTTTAGGGATTTTTAGCTATGTTTTGGGTAAATTGTGAACAAGATTTTTATAACCCATTCAACTAATCTAACCCAGAAATTCCAGTAAGAATGAAACGGCAATTATTATTAATCCAACTATACTCAATAACAATCCAGCAAAAGCCAGGCAATAGGATTACGTCCTTTACTATTTGCTATTATCGCACTAACAATTCCACATAGTATAGCTATGAAAATATAAATTAGCATTAATGCTTCACCTGCTTATACTTTTTTATTCACCTTCCCAATAATGTTTGGTTTATCTTATCGATTTAGGATTAAATTTGAGAAAGATTAATTTCCGAAGAATAGATGGTGCCATTTATTTTTATTGAGTCTATTAACTATTTCCAACCATGGATTATCTTCTTCTGGGTTTGGCATAATTTTATTGGCTTTGCTTATAGCACATTCATAAATGGATTTAATACAATCTCCCTTTATTTGGGAAGCATGGGGATATCCATTTTCGAACCAATCACAAACTACTTTATTCTCCAGGAATCTCATAGCTT
>JAUWJJ010000031.1 GCA_030607765.1 Candidatus Aerophobota bacterium | reverse complement strand
TTACGCACTAAAGCTTCGCACAATCCTCTGATGATGTCCTCTTTGGCGTATCCTAACTGAGCTTTTTGAATCATATCCGATTCAGCAAAAACGGTGCATCGTCCGGAGATACTTACTCTATTCCTGGAGGTAAGGGCTAATTTCCCAAATTCCTCAATAGAAATATTTATCCTTCTGGCCTGATGATCCAGGAAAGAACCAGTGCCAGCTGCACAAAGGGTGTTCATAGCAAAGTTAATTACTACCCCCTGACGTATAATAATTATTTTACTATCCTGTCCTCCAATTTCAATTACAGTTTGAACCAGGGAATTGGTATCTAAAGCGGCAACAGCCTGAGCGGTGATCTCATTTTTCACCACATCCACTCCCGCTACTACCTGGGCTAATCTTCTGCCACTTCCGGTGGCACCTGCTGCTTTAATTTTATTTCCTAAGAGTGGGTTTTTTAATTTGCTTAGGCAAGATTTGATGGCCTGGATTGGAGAACCCTGAGTGAGAAGATACACCTTGTCCACAACTTCTTTTCTCTTATTTAATATCACCGCTTTGGTAGTAACTGAACCAACGTCAATTCCCAGAAACATTTCTTTTCCTCCTCAGCATATCCACAAATGATTCTATTCGGGTGAGCATATTGACCTCGGAAAAATTCTCATCAAGGGAGAAGCTTAAAACAGGAATCTTAAATTTCCTGCTTAAATGGGGAAATATAGCCTCGGCCGTGTTTTCTGGAAGACAGGTAAAGGGCCTTAAGGCGATAACCCCATCATAGCCTCTTTTAGCGTAAACTTCCGCCTCCCCTAAACTTCTTCTTTCTTCTCCCCCTCCGCTGTATTTAAGATACTTTCTCACCACAAAGTGATTAAGCCACCACTTTTTAAGGTCGGGAAATAGAAAGCCTTTAGCCAGCCGATAAGAGCTCATATTTTGCTTAACCACAGTTCCCAGATCTCCCAGAATGGTTTCTATATGGTGAGAAACTACCGGTTCAAGACAGCAGAAAAACTCCCCTACCAGTACCATTTTTAAAACATCCCTTTTAGTATCTTTTGGTATAGAGGAAAAGAGAACATCTATCTTCTTTTTAACTTTCCTGAGCTGAGATAAAGTTCTTGCCTCTTCTATCAATTTAAGGGATATCTGGTAAACCTTACTGGTTTCTACCTTTTCAATCTCATAGGGACGGGTTTCTCTGGCGCGGTTTTCCACTTCTTCAATGAGCTTCAGCTTTTTGAAGGTAATCCTGGCAGCTTTTATTAATCTGTGTAGATGATGAGAGGGATTGGCTGAACAAAGCTTTAATTTATGAAAAAGAACATCCCAGATGTTTTCCCCTAATCCTACCATCTCAAAGTTAAAACCCAGGTCTTTAAGGGTCTTTTCCTGGAGGATATGATAGTAAGCCAGCCGACAAAGTCCTTTTTTACCTGCCGCCATTAAGATAATATTAGCTCCCCCCTCCAGGCCCTCAATCATATTACACAGGGTGACCTTGTAGGGGAAACAGGCAAACTCAGGGCTGTATTTAACACCAAGCTCAATTGTTCTTCTGGAAGTGGGAGGAGGAGGTAAATACCTGCACTCCATAGTTTCCAGAAAAGCTTTCATCGCAATATAGGTGTTACCCATATGGGGAGAGGTAAAAATAGGGTTCATTTTTTTCTCTCCAGCATATCCAAAAAGGCTTCCAGTCTTGTTTGAATATTTACATCACTTGTATTCTCATCTAAAAATAACTGCATCACTGGTTTGCCAAATTTCCGGGCATCTCTTATTATCTGCTCGCTAACAAGAGAATCTGGACCACAGGCAAAACTGGAAACAAGTATAATTCCCTGTATCAAAGGCTCTTTTAAGCTAAAGTAGGCAGAACCTGCAATTTCTCTTTCTTCACTCCAGTAAATAAAGGGCAGCTCATCAAGCTGGTGCTGAATGAAATTAAAAGGAACCTCCTCTGGAGTGATAACTTCAACTCCCAGGCTATCCAGTTTTTTTAAAAGGTCCCGATTAATGTAGGAATCTTTTAAATTGTAGGGGTGGCCTGCCACCATTACCCGAGGTTTAGAGGTGTCAAGGAGTGAATAAAGATGAGTTTTACTTTCCCTTTGCCTCCTTTCCTCCTGGACTGCTCGGAAGATACGTTGCATCTTTGCTGCATTAAGGAAATTTTTTCCTTCCAGCCAGCGGCTTTTTTTCCACATCCTCACCCCCATAAAGAGAAGTTGGGAGATACCAGGTCCTTTTTCTCCTTTGATGGAAGTGGTTAAAATAGGTAGATTCGGCAGCAAGAATTTAGTCACATCAGGTAAAACCAGATGCTTTGGGCAGGTATAGGTATCCTTCACAAGGGTTATGTAGCGGGGAATAAAGACAAAATCACACTTTCCCATTAAACTCTTGCAATGTCCATAGAAAACCTTCAGGGGAATACAAGCCTCCTCTACAGCCAGGCTAATACCCTCCTCCAGTATTTTTTTGTTAGTGAGAGGAGAAATAGTTACCTCACAGCCTAATTTTTTAAAGAAATTTTCCCAGATATTCCCATACTTGAAAAAATAAAGAGCCCGGGGAATCCCTATCTTCAATTCTTAAAACTCCTCTTAGAGCATGATAAAAATTTTCTTCTTCAGACTAATAATAGCTAAAAATCCTGATATGTAAATCCCGCTAAATAGCAAGAAGTGAAAAGTGATATGTAATGAGTAATATGTGAAGGATAATGGGTGACGGGTGATGTGTAATATGTAATGTGTAAAAATCTTATTACTCATTAATCATTACTACAATTTTTGCGATATCTTGACAGCTCTCAAATTTATATTATAATTATTTATGTAAGATAGAGGATGCTTTAAAAGGGGGAGAAGGAATAATCTTTTAGAAAAGATATCCAATGGGAAAAAGTAGTTTTTTTAGATAAAAAGCTACTTAGGCGATACAAAGTCGGTATCGAAAAAACAAAGGTGTTTTCTACGCAAGGTGAGCGAGGGAATGCCTTTTTTTATTTTGAATGGGGGGGTTGATATGGACTTTCAAGCATTATCTGAAAAAGTATCGCCAAAGTTAAAGCGGTTATCTAGCCGCTACAAAGGCTATGTCTCTTTTGTCGACGAAGAAGACCTTTATCAGGAGATGTTGGTTCATCTATGGAATAATTTTAAGGATGGGATACCTGCAAATATGAATGAGGTTTATATAATTAAAGGTTGTGAATTTCATATATTAAACTATCTTCGAAAAGCAAAAGATAACATAAAGATTTTAAGCTTAGAGACACCTATTGATGAGAATGGAGGTATATTAAGGGACATTTTACCGAGTAATAATGAAAGAGATTCTTTGGATGGGTACAAAAAATTAACCTTTGGGGAAGTAAAAGGGGAGCTTTCAGAAAAGGAGAAAAATGTCTTTTCTCTTTTGTTAGAGGGTTACACAGTGAGAGAAGTAGGATATAAATTGAGGGTTTCTCATGTAAGGATTGTTAAATTGAAACAAGGCATAGTAAAGAAATGTCAGGCAAAGGTAAAAAGATAAAGGTTACCAAAAGTGAGAGATTTTTACTTTATATAATTGAGCGTACATTATTATAGTTAGAACAAAGGCAATAGGTAAGTTTTCCTAAAAAAATGTGGAACTACACATCCGTCATTGCGAGCTGTAGCTTGCCGATTTATCGGCACATTAAATTCGCCCAATGAATTGGGCAGCTACTTCTTAATTGACAGAGAAAAGAGGAAAATTTTAGAAAAGCTAAACTATTACGAACAAAGGTGTTCGATGAGGAAAAACGTTTAATATTTTAATACAGGCATAGTTGCTTAATGAAATGGGCAAGGGCGTCCAATTTAACAGCCAAAGTAAGGCTTATGGATTGGACGCCCTTTTATTTTGGAAAAAATTAAAATGAGGAAGAAAATAAAAATGTATAAACAACTAAGAAAAGCTGCATTAATGATATTAACTGGGTGCTTGATCCTATTTCCATTGGCGGCTTTCGCCGCAGGAGACCCTGTTGGAGTAGAGACTCTCAGGGTGAATCCAGGCGCTCCGGTAGATTATGTCTGGATTCTTATCTGTGCTTTCTTGGTGTTCTTGATGCAGCCAGGATTTGCTATGGTAGAGGCGGGATTCTGCAGGGCCAAAAATGCTACCAATCTTATGACCAAAAATACGATGGACTATGTTATCGGCTCTCTGGTGTATTGGGCAGTGGGATTTGCTCTAATGTTTGGTGTCGATAAAGCTGGATTATTTGGAACAACAGGTTGGTTTTTAGCGGGCAAGGAATATGATGTGGGTAGATATCTGCTTTATATGTTTGAAATTGTCTTTTGTGCTACAGCGGCCACTATCGTTTCTGGTGCAGTGGCGGAAAGGCTTAAGTTTAAGGCTTATCTTATCTATACTGTGGTAATAAGTGCGGTTATTTATCCTATTTATGGTCATTGGGTCTGGGGTGGAGGTTGGCTCTCCAAATTACCCTTTGGTATGGGACACTTGGATTTTGCTGGCTCAGGAATAGTTCACACCATTGGAGGGATGGTTGGTTTAGCAGGAGCAATAGTATTAGGCCCGCGTTTTGGAAAGTTCATAAAGGGTAAAGCACAAGCCATCCCTGGACACAGTATGACCTTAGCCACTCTGGGAACATTCCTCCTTTGGTTTGGTTGGTTCGGATTTAACGGGGGGAGCACTCTCTCCGCTCATCATTTAAGAATTTCTGTAATTGTAGCAAATACCAATTTGGCAGCTGCTGCAGCAGCCTTTATAGCAATGGTAATTACATTTCTTAGGACAAAAAAATACGATCTGGGTATAACTTTAAACGGTGCATTGGCAGGATTGGTAGCTATTACTGCTTCCTGTGCCTGGGTTGAGGCTTGGGCTGCAGTGGTAATTGGTCTCATCGCTGGAGTGTTGGTGGTATTAGGCGTGCTTTTCCTCGAATCCCGGGGAATCGATGATCCAGTGGGAGCAGTGAGCGTTCACGGTATAAATGGCATCTGGGGATTAATCGCTTTAGGCTTATTTGCTGATGGAACCTATGGAAATTATTCCTTAGAGCTACCCTATGTCACTGGCTTATTTTATGGTGGGGGCTGGGGACAGTTGATTGCTCAGATAATTGGTGCCGCAGTGTGCGCTGGTTGGGCCTTTGGTATGGGTTATCTTGTCTTTAAAGTAATGGATAGGACTTTCGGCATCCGTGTCTCTCCCGAGGAAGAACTTCAGGGTCTGGATATTGTTGAGCATGGAACAAGTGCTTATCCTAATTTTATTTCTATTGAAGAGTAAGGACTATAGGAGGTATGATGATGAAGAAGATTGAAGTGATAATGCGGGTTAATAAATTCAATGAAGTAAAAGAACAACTAAAGAAAATAGGTTATCCTGGGTTGACGATATCCCATGTGGAAGGTCATGGAAAACAAAAGGGTAGGATTCAGCAGTTCAGGGGCAGACAATACAAACGAGAATTTTTACCAAAGATGAAGGTTGAAATTGTGGTTAAAGATAAAGAGGTAGAAGATGTTGTAGAAGCTATTTCCACTGCAGCAAAGACAGGTGAGATTGGTGATGGAAAGATATTCATCATCCCGGTGCAAGATGCAGTAAGGATAAGAACAGGGGAAAGAGGAGAAATCGTAATCTAAGATAAGTCTTATAATTAAAAATCTCAAATTATTAAGGAGAAGAGGATGAATACAAAAACTAAAGAAGATGTGCTAAGGATAGCAAAAGAGAAGGGTGTCAAATTTATCAGGTTATGGTTCATAGATATTCTTGGCCAGGTTAAGAGTTTCGCCATTACCGATGGGGAGTTAAAAAGAGCATTGGAAAATGGTATGGGCTTTGATGGCTCATCAATTACTGGCTATCAGCCAATTGAGGAAAGCGATATGATAGCCTTCCCGGATCCGACTACTTTTCAGATACTTCCCTGGCGACCCCAGGAAAGAAAAGTTGCTCGAATGATATGTGACATCTTGACTCCGGAAAAGCAGCCCTATGAAGGCGATCCAAGGTATGTCTTAAAAAGGGCCTTAAAACGGATGAGAAAAATGGGTTTTGAGCATTACTATGTTGGACCAGAGATAGAGTATTTTTATTTCAAGGATGATCAGGTTCCAGAGACATTGGATAAGGGCGGATATTTCGATTTGACCACTCTGGATGTGGCAAGTGACCTTCGCAGAGATACAATCTTTGCCCTGGAATCTATGAGTATTCCCGTTGAATATTCTCACCATGAAGTTGGTCCAAGTCAACACGAGATCGATATAAAATACACCGATGTTCTGGCAATGGCCGATAATGTCATTACCTATAAAATCGTGGTTAAGGAAATAGCCCATAAGTATGGGGTGTATGCTTCCTTTATGCCAAAGCCATTATTTGGCCAGAATGGAAGCGGTATGCATATCCATCAATCACTCTTCAATAAAGATAAGAATGTATTTTTTTCTCCGGATGATAAATATTATCTGAGCGATGTGGGCAAAAAATTCATTGCTGGAGAGCTTAAACATGCTCCTGAGATGAGCCTTATTTTTGCTCAATGGGTAAATTCATATAAAAGGCTTATTCCAGGGTATGAGGCACCAATCTATATCGCCTGGTCGAAGAGAAATCGCTCAGCCTTGATTCGTGTCCCAGAGTACTATCCGGGAAAAGAAAAGGCAACCAGGGCAGAATTTAGATGCCCTGATCCATCCTGCAATCCTTACCTTACTTTTGCCGTGATGCTCAATGCAGGATTAGAGGGAATAGAAAAGGAGTACGGGATTTCAGAGCCGATTGAGAAAAACTTATATCATCTCTCTGGTGAGGAGAGAAAGGAGTTAGGGATAGAATCCCTTCCGGGGAATTTAGGAGAGGCAATATCTATATGTGAGCAAAGTAAACTTGTTAAAAAGACCCTGGGTGATCATATCCTTTCAAGGCTTATCGAGTTAAAAAAAAAGGAGTGGGAGGATTACCGTATCCAATTAACCGAATATGAAATGAAAAAACTATTTCCTATGCTTTAACCCGGATTTGGTGTCTTTAATGAATGAATTTAGAGAAAAACAGATAGGTGGTTGTGGAATAGCTGGGGTAATGAGCCAGAGCGGCAAGAGATTTTCGAGCAAGGATATCATTGAGATGATATCCTCTATGAGGGAGCGAGCCAACGGCTTGGGTGGTGGATTTGCTGGCTATGGCATATACCCAGAATTTAAAAACCTTTACTGTTTTCATATAATGTATGAAAACAGATCCAGTATGAATGAGACAGAGAATCATCTCAGGGACAATTATAACATTGAAAAAGATGAGCTTATACCCACACGTGAGGTTGAATCTATAAAATATAGACCCCTTCTATGGAGGTATTTCCTGCGGCCAAAGGAAAAAAGAAGAAAACTGGATTACGATTTAACGGAAGGAGACTTTGTGGCAAAAACTATAGTGAACATAAATGCTCGAATTAAAGGTGCATTTGTAGCATCAAGTGGCAAAAATATGGGCATATTCAAGGGAGTAGGGTATCCCAAGGATATAGCTAAATTTTACAAATTAGAGGAGTACGAGGGATACATCTGGATAGCTCATGGTAGATTCCCTACCAATACTGTTGGTTGGTGGGGTGGAGCACATCCCTTTGGATTTTTGAGTTGGTCAGTTGTACACAATGGGGAAATTTCATCTTATGGGATAAATAGAAGGTTTCTTTTAAACTATGGATATCGCTGTTCGTTTTTTACTGATACTGAGGTCATAACCTATCTTTTTGATCTTTTAGTGAGAAAACATAACTTATCTCTTGAAACAGTAACCAATATCTTGGCTCCTCCTTTTTGGGATGAGATAGATAGGATGGACAAGGATAAACAAAAAATCTTTAAGATGCTGCGCATCATCTATGCAAGTGCATTGCTTAACGGTCCTTTTTCTATCATTGTAGCAAATAATGATACAATGATGGGATTAAATGATAGAATTAAGCTAAGGCCTTTAGTTGCTGCTACCAAGGGCGATAATCTTTATATTGCATCTGAGGAATCAGCGATAAGGGAAGTTTGCTCTTTTCCGAATAGAGTGTGGAGTCCTAAGGCAGGTGAAGCAATTATAGCAAAACTAAATTAATTTTTAACCTGGATTCGGCGTTTTATTGTTGTTCCTTTCCTTCAGTGTCTTAGAACAGTCGCTTCCCTCTTGTGGTTGGTAATGAGTGGTAAGTGATAAGTAAAGAAGTAAAAGCGT
This sequence comes from Candidatus Aerophobota bacterium, assembly GCA_030607765.1. The sequence goes on along the minus strand of JAUWJJ010000031.1, from coordinate 470 downwards.
TTTTTTACCCTTTACATATTACTTCTCACTGGTTATCGTTGTGAAACAGCCTCGGTGAGCGATTTAATAAATTAATGGTTTTGTCGAATTCGGATTTAACTTAAATAGGATGAAGTTATGGCCAAACCAAAGGTTCGTCCAGAGTTTATAGTGGAGCGGGATGATGATAAGTGCATCAGGTGTCAAGTCTGTTGTCGAATGTGCTCCAATGATGTCCATACATATGACCCAGAGTTTGATGAGGTAAATAGTGATTCTACGAGATGCGTTGGCTGCCATTTTTGCGAGACACTTTGTCCAACAGATGCAATTATTATAAGGTACAATCCTTCAGAATTTAAGGCTAATGCCAATTGGACAGCTCAAGTAATTAATAATATCACCAAACAAGCTGAGAGTGGTGGTATACTTTTAACCGGGATGGGCTGTGATAAACCCTATCCTATATATTGGGACCATATTTTGCTTAA